>CAZOUZ010000060.1:0-9887 GCA_964583115.1 uncultured Dehalococcoidales bacterium | reverse complement strand
CTGAACCCCACCTGGTTGACCGCATATTTCACCGGGATAGGATTGGAGACGATAAAAAGGGCGTTGACCAGGGGCAGCAGGTGGCGGTGTATTTCGGCTGCCCTGTCCGTTTTGCCATCGACAAAACTGTAAATCATCTCGCTGATTTGCTTCCCGACGAGGTGAGAGGCAACGCTGATTATCCCGTAACCGCCCAGGGCGAGAATATTCAGAGTATCGGTGTCGTTACCGCTCCAGACACGGAAACCCTGCCGTGCCCGGCTGATGGTATGGGAGACCTGGTCCATACTACCGCTGGCTTCCTTCACGCCGATGATGTTGTCTATCTGGCTCAGTCTGACGATAGTATCTACCGACAGGCTGGTAACGGTACGCGAAGGTACATTGTAAAGGATGCAGGGCAGGCTTGTGCTCTCGGCAATCGTCTTGAAGTGCCGGTATAAGCCTTCCTGAGTGGGCTTGTTATAGTAAGGGACTACCAGCAGGCAGGCATCAACTCCGGTTTTCTCCGCCTGTTTGGTCGCCTCTACGGCCTCGGCGGTGCTGTTGCTGCCGGTGCCGGCTACCACCGCTCCCCGGTCGCCGACCGCCGATTTCACCTCGCTGAACAGTTTCAGCTCCTCCTCCCGGATAAGGGTGGGCGATTCTCCGGTCGTCCCCACCACTATCAGCCCCTCGCTTCCCGAATCAATCAGGGCATTGGCTAATTTCTTTGCCTGCTCATAATCAACCGCCCCTTTGTCATCGAAAGGGGTTACCATTGCTGTCATTAATCGTCCTAGTTCTTTCATCTTTCTCCTCCCGGGTGTAGCCAGTCTCTTTTAACCATCTCCTCGGCAATCTGGACGGCATTAAGGGCGGCGCCTTTACGCACGTTATCGGCGACAATCCACATAACCAGACCGCGGGAGTTGGAAGCATCCTGACGGATGCGCCCGACGAAGACCTCATCGGTGCCGGCTGCCGACCATGCCTGAGGATAAAGACTTATAACCGGGTCATCAAGTACTTTGACTCCCGGAGCCTGGACAAGAATGCGGCGGGCATCCTCGGGAAACATAGTCTGGGAGAATTCTACGTGAACTGATTCACTGTGACTTATAAACACCGGGACCCGCGCGCAGGTCGCCGAAACAGCCAGACCGTCGGCATGCATTATCTTTCTGGTCTCCTCCACCATCTTCCACTCTTCTTTTGTGTAGCCGTTATCCAGAAAAACATCTATCTCCGGCAGTACACTGAAGGCAATCTGGTGAGGATAGACATGCGGTACCGTGCTCTGCCCGTCAAGTACCTGCCTGCTCTGTGTCGTAAGTTCCTCTACCGCTGCCGTTCCGGTTCCGGAAACCGCCTGGTAGGTATCAACGATAATCCGCTTGATAGGATTGACTTTATGCAGGGGATAAAGAGCCACCACCATCTGAATAGTGGAGCAGTTCGGATTGGCGATAATCCCCTTGTGCCACCGGATATCCTCGACGTTGACCTCAGGCACCACCAGCGGGACCTTGGGAGTCATCCGGAAAGCGGAGCTGTTATCCACAACCACTGCTCCCGACTGAGCAGCTATGGGCGAAAAGTAGCGGCTGGTCTCGCCACCTGCCGAGAACAGGGCGATATCTATCTCTTTGAAGGACTCGGGGACAGTCTCCCGGACTTCGATTTCCCGGTGAGCGACAAACATCTTCCTGCCCGCAGAGCGGTTCGAGGCAAGGAGACTAATCGACTCCATTGGAAAGTTACGCTGCTCCAGGACTTTTATAAACTCCTGTCCTACGAGTCCGGTAGCACCGACAATTGCTACTCTATACCCGTTCATTTCTTACCCCTTATAGATTGAGCAGTGCATCCAGACCGTAGGTCAGACCCCGGCGCTTAACTACTTCCTTAATTGCCAGCATGACACCGGGCATATAGCACTCTCGATTAATGGTATCATGCCGTATACTCAGTGTCTGTCCCGGCGCTCCCAGGACTACTTCTTGATGAGCCATAAGACCCGGCAGCCTTACGGCATGAACAGAGACTCCTTCGACTTCCTCTCCCCGGCTCTTCGAATCTTTCGCTCCTTCAGCGCGGGAAAAAGGTCTCCCTCTGGCTTCCGCCATCGCTCTGGCTGTGGTGAGGGCTGTACCCGAGGGCGCATCGGCTTTCAGGTGGTGGTGCAGCTCTATAATCTCGGCATAGTCCATATATTTCGCCGCTATCTTTGACAGGTGCATCATCAAGACCGCCCCGAGAGCGAAGTTCGGAGCCATTACTATTCCAATTTTGCTATCCTCTGCCAATTTTGCCATCTCGGCACGCTCATCGGCGGACAGCCCGGTGGTGCCGATAACAAGGCTGACGCCCCGTTTAGCGGCGGCGCGCACCATCGGCATAACAGCCTTGGCAATACTGAAATCCACTATCACGTCGGGCTGGCAGCTACCGAGAACGGCATCCAAATCTCTGGAAAACGGGACCTTGCCCGAGCCATCGGGCAGGTTCAGGTAGTCTTCGGCAGCTTTTACGTCCACCGCACCGACTATCTGCATATCAGGCGCGGTACAGAGGGCGTTCACTACCTCCCGCCCTACTTTACCCAGCGCTCCGTGAACTATTACCTTTATCGGCTCCACAATAAATCCCCTGTTTTAATTACGCCGTCTGGACTGAGGATACTGAGGCCGCCCCGGGCCTCTGGAATCACGCTGACTCCTGAAAGGGTAGTCCGGATTCGGCGAGCCCTTATCCTCGCCTTCCGGCGAAGATTTACCAAGCACCGCTCTTCTGGACAGGTTTATCCTGCCGAGATTATCTATCTCTATAACCTTCACCGTAATCTCATCGCCGACTTTGACGACATCCTCGACGTTAGCTACCCGGTAATCTTCCAGCTCGCTGACGTGGACCAGCCCTTCCTTGCCCGGCAGAATCTCCACCATTGCTCCGAAGTTGAGTATCCGGGATACTTTGCCGGTATAGATATCGCCGACTACGGCTTCTTTCGTCAAATTCTCGATAATTTCGATTGCCCGGCGGGCACTCGCTTCGTCATTCGAACCGATGAGCACCAGGCCCTCATCATTGATATCGACCGTTGTCTTCGTCTCATCGATAATCGACCTTATCATTTTACCTCCGGGCCCGATTACGGTACCGATTTTGTCCTGGGGGACCGTTACCTTGTACATCCGGGGCGCATACTGGCTCATCTCGGGACGGCTGGCTTCGATAGTCTGATTCATCTCACCGAGAATAAACAGGCGGGCTTCCCGTGCCTGCTGAAGCGCCTTTTCCACGATTTCCATATTAATACCCTTGAGCTTGGTATCCATCTGCATTCCGGTGATACCCTCGGTGGTGCCGGCTACCTTGAAGTCCATATCGCCGTAGTTGTCTTCGGTACCTTCGATATCGGTCAGCACCACATGATTGCCCTTATCATCGGCAACCAGTCCCATAGCTATTCCGGCTACCGCTCTCTTTATCGGTATTCCGGCATCCATCAGTGACAGGCTGCTGGCGCAGACACTCGCCATCGAGGTGCTGCCGCTGGAACTGAGGACTTCCGAGACGAGACGGATAGTGTAGGGAAAGTCCTCGTCCTTCGGCAGTACCGCCAGCAGGGAGCGTTCCGCCAGAGCGCCGTGACCGATTTCCCGGCGGCTGGGCGTACCTATTCGCCTCGCTTCACCGACAGAGAACGGAGGAAAATTGTAGTGGTGAATAAAGCGCTTGGTCTCCTCTATACCCAGCCCGTCAAGCTGCTGCTCCTTCCTGGTGGAACCCAGGGTGGTGATTGTCAGCACCTGAGTCTCCCCCCGGGTGAACAGGCCTGAGCCATGAGTACGGGGCAACAGTCCTACCTCGCAGTTGAGAGGCCTGACCTCGGTCAGGCCGCGCCCGCTGATACGCTGTCCTTTTTCGAGGATACTGCTCCTGATTTCATTCCGAATCCTGTTATCGAGAGCCGGAAGTATATCCTCTTCCGTGAACTCATTGATACTTTCGACCAGTTCCTTGCTGATATTGGCAAGCGCTTCTTCACGCTGGGCTTTCTCCGGATTGCTCAGGGCTTGAGCCAGTTTTTCACCGATAATCGGTGAAATGGCAGCGTCCACTTCAGGTGAAATGCCGGCAGATTCAATCTCCACTTTGGACTTGCCGTAGGCTTGCTGAAGCTGCTCCTGCAGCTTGATAATAGCCTGGTTCGACTCGTGGCCGAGGGCGATTGCCCGGGTAACGACATCCTCCGAAACCTCGCTGGCCCCCGCCTCAACCATCACTACCGCTTCTTTCGTACTGGCGACAACCAGGTCGAGAGCGCTTTCTTCAAGCTGGGGCAGCGTCGGATTCAGTACCAGCTCGTCATCTATATAACCGATACGCACGTTGCTTACCGGACCGGCAAAAGGCACCTGCGACATCGCCAGCACCGCCGAACTGCCGATAACGGCCAGGATATCGGCGTCATTCTCAAGGTCAGCGGAAAGGACGGTAATCACAAGCTGAATGTCCCGGCGCCATTTTTTGGGCAGTAACGGGCGCAGCGGTCGGTCGGTCATCCGGCTGGCAAGGGTCGCTTCCTGACTGGGACGCCCTTCCCGGCGGATAAAGCCGCCCGGGATTTTGCCGGCGGCATACAGTCTCTCTTCATAGTCAACGGTCAGAGGCAAAAAATCCACGCCTTCCCGGGGCTGTTCACCGATGCAAACAGTAACCAGGACCAGGGTATCTCCATATCGTACCGTGACCGCGGCGTCCGCCTGTCCGGCAATCTTTCCCGTTTCAATAGCGAGGTTTCTGCCTCCGATTTCACATTCAAATGTCTGGGGATTTAACAATATATACTCCTATCCATTATGGTCTTACTTACGCAGACCAAGCTGTTTAATTAATTTACGGTAGCGCTCTACGTCTTCCCTCATCAGGTAAGCCAGCAGCCTTCTTCTCTTTCCAACCAGCTTTATTAAGCCGCGCTGGGTGTGAAAGTCGTGCCGGTTGGCAACCATATGCCCGGTCAACTGATTTATCCTCTCGGTGAGAATGGCTACCTGTACTTCACTTGAGCCCGTGTCACCCTCATGAAGGGCGAATTTCTCTATTGTTTCCTGTTTTTTCTCTTTCTCCAAATCCTATTACCTCTCTATATTGGTCTTGTATTTACATAACCGAACAAATACCCATCTAGTATATCATAAATAGAGAATTATATCACAGGCGGCTATGGCATTAAAGGAAACCCTGTTCCAGGATTTAGCTTGACTCTGGTTGATTTTAACGATGGGTGGTAGAATAGTCGTATCTTTAAAAAAGGGTATACACCGGATAAGAAGCACCATGAAGAAAGACTTTAATAATTATGCTTTCATTGATGGCAATAGCTTACACCTTTCTGTGATAAATATTGGCTGGAAGCCGGATTATAAAAACATGAAGAGCACCCCACAAGGACTAACCCTTATGGCGTGCTTTCCGAAATGATTCTATAGTCACGATACTATTCGATTTTGGTCGGTAATGTCATTTTAGCAGCTAAGGGGCATTTAAAGGGGGCGGAGCCTCTCTTAAAAAACCTTCCCTCACGATGCAATCGGGGAGGGACACAGGCCTGCCCGCCGTCCCGACTTTATCGGGACTGCGGCAGGCGGGGGGACAGGGTTATTAAAAATAAAGGAAATAAGCTGACAGGTAACCTTCAGGAAAAGCAGGTCGTCACCTGCTTTCTTGAATCCGGCGGCGAGATTCTGCTGCTGCGCCGCAGCCAGCAGGTCGGCAGCTACCGGGGAAGGTGGGCGGGCGTCAGCGGCTACCTTGAGGCAACTCCCGATGAGCAAGCCCTTACCGAGATAGCCGAAGAAACCGGCCTGAGCGGGGAAGACATCACGCTGGTGAGAAAGGGCGCACCTCTAACCGTCGAGGATGAAAAACTGGGCACAAGGTGGATAGTCCACCCTTTTCTTTTTCAAATCAAAGACCGGAGCAAGATTAGAATCGACTGGGAGCATAAAGAGGTAAGGTGGATAGCCCCGGAAGACATCGGCGGCTACGAGACCGTGCCGATGCTCAAAGAAACGCTCGACCGGGTATATTACTAGCGCCGCATGGCAAGAGTATCTCTCCAGACAGCCGCCAGTTTCTTCGCCGTGAACAGTCCGTTCTCGGTTACCACCGAAGTAATAAGCTCGAGCGGAGTGATATCGAAATAGGGGTTTGCAATCCTTGTTTCCGGCGGCAGGTCCGCCGGGTCGGCTACCTCGTCGGGCTCTTTCTCTTCAAGCTCGACTTCATCGCTCTTCAGCCTGGAATCAAACTTGAGTGTTTCACAGAGCACATAGAAAGGGACTCCGGCTTTTTCACTTGCCAGGGCAAGCTGATAAGTGCCCGCTCCGTTGACCACTTTGCCGTCGGCGCATATCCGGTCGGCGCCGACCATCACCTTATTCACCTTTGATACGTAAAGTCCCGATGCCGTGTCGTCGATAAAGGTCAGCGCAATTCCCCGGTCCCCAAGCTCCCGGACAGTCCTCTCGCCGGTACGACCCGGTCCCGACCTTGTGGCAATCACCTTGATGTCCCTGTACTTCCCGGAGGCTACTTTAAGCGCCGCCACTACCGTCGAGCTGTAGCTGTGAGTCATTATCCTGTCGCCACCGGCAACCAGGCGGGCACTATTTCCGGCGACCCGGTCTACAGCCTTCAACGATTCGTCGATTACCTGCTCAGCCCTTGAAAGTATAAGCTGCCGGACTGTGTCCAGTTCCATCCTTTTCGCTTTCCTGTCTATTATGCCGAGCAGGCGGCTGACGATATTGTATATCGGCGCCATAGCCGGACGGATCGAGGTCAACCTCTTACCGATTTCAGCCTGCTCAAGTATAAATTCTTCAGCATTTTCCGCCTGGCTGTGCCCGGCGGCAGTCTTCAATACTCCCGCCGCCCGCCTTGCCAGCTCACTGGCGCCGTCCGTTTTATTATCCCTGATTTCATCTACCAGACTGATAATTTCGGCGCTGATATCCATAGCGGTATTTTACCAGTATACGAAAAGACCGGTCAAAGTCCCTCTTTTACAAATCTCCCCATTCTTCTTCTTAAAAAGCGAGAAATGAAACGGAGTGCTTAAGAAAAGGCCCACTCAAATATAGCCGTGAGTTCAGGAGGGGGATGGGATTCTATAAATTTTTATCGGAACCCGAAGGGCAGAAGACCACGGGTTTACCCGTGGATGAATGGGGACTCGCCCAAAGGGCGTCAAGCGGGGTTAAACTTTTGTCATTCTGAGCGCTAGCGAAGAATCTAGACCCTTCGCTCTGCTCAGGGTGACATTGGAGCTTGAATTTTTAAAGTGCCACGGGCTTGCCCGTGGGTATCTACCAAATCAGAGGAGATAAGGCAGCTAAATAACCTGCTGTTTGCCACTATTGACCATCGGTGCTATACTCTGGCATATATTTCGAACCGCTTCAAAGCTGGAAGGAAGACATCAGATGAAAATGGCTTGCGGGCTTGGCTGGAAGGAAGACTATAGATGAGAAGAGCTGACGGGCGTGCCTGGGACGAAATGCGGCCGGTAAAGATAACGCCCGGGTTCCAGAGCTTTGCTGAAGGCTCGGCGTTAATTGAACTCGGAAAGACACACGTATTGTGTTCGGTCAGCGTTGAAGAGAGAGTACCGCCCTTCCTCAGGGGTGGAGGCGGCGGCTGGATTACTGCTGAATACGCCATGCTGCCCCGTGCCACCGTCACCCGTAACGCTCGCGAATCGTCATTGGGCAGGACTGTCGGAAGAAACCAGGAAATACAGCGCATTATCGGACGCTCGCTGCGAGCGGTGGTTGACCTCTCCATCCTCGGAGAACGGACCCTTTTTATTGACTGTGATGTGCTGCAAGCCGATGGCGGAACAAGGACTGCCGCCATCACCGGCAGCTATGTTGCCCTGCACCTGGCAATGGAGACACTGGTAAATATGGGGATATTATCGTCGATACCCCTGACGAACGCTATAGCCGCCACCAGCGTCGGTGTTACGCACGGCTATAAAATGCTCGACCTTTGCCATGACGAGGACTCCGGTGCCGATGTCGACTTCAATGTGGTTATGACCAGCCAGGGTGAGTTCGTCGAGGTCCAGGGCACGGCTGAGGGCAGGCCCTTCACAAAGGAAACAATGGACTACCTCTTCTCACTGGCTGAAAAGGGTATCCGGGAGCTATTTGAACTCCAGCAGGCAGCACTGGAGGTACCGAGAAACAGGTAGGCTGCCTAAGGGCGCACCTGTCCGTCGCCGTAGATAATCCACTTATAGGTGGTCAGTTCCTTTAGTCCTATCGGGCCCCGGGCATGCATTTTCTGGGTGCTGATAGCCACCTCCGCTCCCAGGCCGAACTGGCCGCCGTCGGTGAAGCGGGTGCTGGCATTAACATAGACGCTGGCGGCATCCACTTCGTTAAGGAAGCGATTGGCGGAAGTATAGTCCTCGGTAACAATCGCCTCATCCGAGCCTGAACCATAGCGTTCGATATGCTCGAGCGCCTCGTCAATGGAGTCCACCACTCTCACCGCCGCCACCAGTGCCAGGAACTCCTTGCCCCAGTCCTTATCCGCAGCCGGCACCAGCCGTAAAGAAGAATCTCCTTTAAGGATGGAAAGGGCTCTCTCATCACAGCGCATTTCCACACCTGCTTTGGACAACTCAATAGCTATCAGGGGCAGGTATTTTTCAGCAATATCAGCGTGGACAAGCAGAGTGTCAAGGGCGTTGCACACCGAAGGCCGCTGCACCTTGGCGTTATAGACTATCTCCACCGCTTTAATTATATCTGCGCTTTTGTCAACATAGGTATGGCAGACGCCGATACCGCCGCTTATTACCGGCATCGCCGCATTTTGTTTGACGGACTTTTGCAGCTCTTCACCGCCGCGGGGAATAACAAGGTCTATGCAGTCGCTCATTTTAAGCAGGTGATTTACCAGCGCCCGGTCGGTATTCTCGACGAACTGCACCACCCCTCCGGGCATTCTGGCTTCTAATGCCGCCTCCCGGACCACTCCGGCCAGGGCGCTGTTCGAATGTACCGCCTCCCTGCCACCTCTGAGGATAACGGCGTTTCCGGACTTCAGGCAGAGCACGGATATGTCTATGGTTACGTTGGGGCGGCTCTCGTAAATGGCGGCGACTACCCCGAAAGGCACCCGCTTTCTGCCGATGAGCAACCGGTTGGGCAGGGTGCGCATATCGAAAACTTCTCCCACCGGGTCGGGCAGCGCCGCCACCGCCAGGACGTCATTGGCTATACCTTCGATACGGCTGGGAGATAGAGTCAGGCGCTCCAGCAAAGCCTCATTCATCCCCGACGCCGCCGCTTCCTTGAGGTCAACCTCGTTGGCGACAAGGATTTCTTCCTTCCGGACTCTAAGTTTATCGGCGATAGCAGCCAGAGCCATGTTCTTGACCTCGGTAGACAGGCGGGCCAGCTTGCGGGATGCCGCTTTAGCCGCTCTACAGTTTTCCTCAAGTTCCTTAATAGCTGATTCCATATCCATACTCCTGATTATCGATAAAGTATTATAACATAATAACCCCACTCCCCTGTATCCCTCCCCCCGATGCAATCGGGGGGAGGGAAGAATTTTAAGAATTTTAAGGAAGAGGGGCAAAGCCCCTCTCTAACTTATTTAAGGGCGGTGGGTGGGAATATATAAAAAAGATAATTGTATGGTAGCAGGGGGGGGGTAGAAAGTGCGCAAAGTTTCGTTTTGACTTGCAACGGCGTAACCGCCGCATTATAATTATTGCCAGACAAAAAGTGCCGAGAGGCGACGTAGCCAAGTGGTTAAGGCGGGGGTCTGCAAAACCTCTATTCGGCGGTTCGAATCCGCCCGTCGCCTCCAGTTTT
>CAZOUZ010000059.1:1520-9985 GCA_964583115.1 uncultured Dehalococcoidales bacterium | reverse complement strand
GGAGAGCCCCTGGACAACCTCGGCGAAGTGAAGGCTGACGAGCGCTGGCCGATACACCGTACCCCGCCGACGCTTGAGGAACAGGAAACCACCACCGAGATGCTGGAGACAGGACTGAAAGTTGTTGACCTTGTTGCCCCCTTCACCAAAGGCGGAAAGGTCGGCGCCTACGGAGGCGCCGGCGTGGGCAAGACGGTCATCATCCAGGAGCTTATCCGCAATATCGCTACCGAGCACGGAGGGTTTTCTGTTTTTACCGGCATCGGGGAAAGGTCCCGCGAAGGGAACGACCTCTGGTACGAAATGAAGGAGTCCGGCGTCATCGAGAAAACGGTGCTCGCCTTCGGCCAGATGAATGAGCCGCCGGCGGTCCGCCTGCGCGTCGGGCTGACCGGACTGACGATGGCGGAATACTTCCGCGACGTCGAGCACCAGGACGTGCTGCTGTTTATCGATAATATCTACCGCTATACCCTTGCCGGAATGGAGGTATCGGCTCTGCTGGGGCGGATGCCTTCGGCGGTGGGCTATCAGCCCACCCTGGCAACGGAGGTTGGCGAGCTTGAAGAGAGAATCACCTCGACAAAGAAGGGCTCGATTACATCGTTTCAGGCTATCTATGTCCCGGCGGACGACTATACCGACCCCGGAGTAGCCACCACCTTCGGCCACCTCGACGGGGTCGTCGCCCTGGACAGGGCTATAATGGAGCAGGGCTTATACCCGGCGGTCGACCCTCTGACCTCGACCTCCCGGATACTCGACCCCAACATCGTCGGTGAGGAGCACCATTCGGTAGCCCGCGAGGTGCAGCGGGTACTCCAGCGATATAAAGACCTCCAGGATGTAATCGCTATCCTCGGCATCGAAGAGCTCAGCGACGAGGACAAAATTGTCGTTGCCCGCGCCCGCCGGATACAGAGATTCCTGTCTCAGCCGATGTTTGTCGCCGAAGTGTTCACCGGCAGGCCGGGAAAGTACGTGCCGATAGCAGATACGGTGCGCGGCTTCAAAGAGATTCTCGAAGGTAAGCACGATGAACTGCCGGAGCAGGCTTTCTACATGGTTGGACCCATAGAAGAAGCGGTTGAGCAGGCACAGAGGATGGGGAGTACGGCATAATGTCTCCTGTAAAACTCGATGTGGTTACCGCTGAACGGCTGGTATATTCGGACGAAGTGGATATACTTGTTGCTCCCGGTATCGAGGGAGAACTGGGAATTCTACCTCATCACGTCCCCCTGATGACCACGTTAAAAGCCGGAGAGATGAGGGCCCGGAAGGGTGGGGGTGAAATTATCTGGGCTATCTCCGGAGGCTTCCTCGAGGTAAAACCGGACAGAATCGTCGTCCTTGCCGATACTGCGGAAAGGGACGATGAAATCGACCTGTCGAGGGCGGAAGAAGCAAAACGCCGCGCCGAGGAAAGATTAAAGGAGAGTACCACTACAATCGACGTTTCCCGGGCTGAAGCAGCCCTTCAGCGCTCGCTTACCCGCCTGAGAGTGGGACAAAGGCGGAGAAGGAGAAGGGACGGACCGCCGACAATGTAATAAACCCCGTAAAATCTTCGATTTTACGGGGTCCCCCCGGCAAGCGGTTACCTTCAGCAACCTGTAAGGTATAGAATTTTCATAAAAAGCGGCTTATTTAGCCGCTTTCTCATTCAGACTCAACAATCCCTTAATCGGCTCGATAGTCAGACACCCTGTATCGAGGTCGACCGACTTCACCACATCCTCTACAGCCGGGATTAGAATCTCCCCCCTCGCTCCTTTGACTACGTAGGTATCGTTACCGGACATGGTAAGGATATCGGTGATTTCTCCCAGCGGCTCCCCCTGAGTAGTCCTTACCTCCAGCCCGATGAGCTGGAAGTGGTAATACTGCCCCTCGGGCAAAGACTGAAGCTGACTGTGGTGTATTTCTATAAGCTGCCCCCGCAGCTTATCGGCATCTTCGACACTATCAACGGCGTTAAGCTTTATAATTACCTGACCTTTACGCCATTCGGCGCTGAGAATTGTCGCCGCCTGCCGGTTAAGATAGACCTCCGAGGAGGGAGCAAAACGCTGAGGAAAGTCGGTCGCAACCTGGACTTTCACCTTACCCTCTGTTCCCAAGGAGGACAGGATTTTGCCGATGGTTATGAATTCCGGTTCAGAGGTCTTCATTGCCAGTTCCAGAAAGGTCTCGGTAGCATACAGCCTGTTTTCAGAGGTCCCGGGATGTCCTGTAGCCTGCAGATTATCTTCAGGGACAGATTATTCTATGGCATACAGATTGCCGTCCTGCGAGCTTATATAGACCACCCCGTCGGCCACGGCTGGAGATGAAGTTATCTTACCTCCGGTGGGGAAGTCCCAGAGCTTCTCGCCGGAGGCGGAATCCACGGCGTAAAGCCGTCCGTCTTCGCTACCGACGATAACGGCGGAGCCGGCCATGACAGGCGAGGACCTTACGGTACCGCCGGTCTCAAACTCCCAGCGTATTTCGCGAGTCTGTAGGTCCACGGCAACCAGCTTGTTATCGGACCCGATGTACACGGAGTCATCCGTAAGCAGGGGAGAGGAAGCGGTAGCTCCCCTCGCCAGCCTGACCCCCCACAGCAAGCCGGACTGGGCCGGAGGTTCCGGCACTCCGGGCAGACCCATTACCCACATTTGCACCCAGAAAGGTCTTATTTCATGTTCCTGCAGCCAGGTCCGGGCGGAAGTGTCAACAACGTACAAATAGCCGTTATCGGTAGCAAAGTAGGCAGTCCCGTCACTCACCGCCGGAGAGGATGAAACCGAGTAGTGCGTCTTGAAGCGGAGACGGCGCTGCCCGTTACTCGAATGCAGGACATAGCAGTAGCCATCCCCGGACCCGATAAGGACGACACCATCAGACACTGCCGGCGAAGACCCGGTGGGGCTTTTTGTATTGAATCTCCAGAGTTCCTTCCCCTCCGCCGTATCTACGGCATAAAGGTAATAGTCATCAGAGCGGAGATACAGCACTCCGTCAGCGATTGCCGGGGAAGCCTTCACCGGATACTCGGTCTTAAAAGCCCAGATTTTCTCACCGCTGTCGGCATCGAGCGCGTATAATTGGCTGTCATTTGAACCGAAATAAACAACTCCGCCGGTAACTGCCGGCGAGGAATCGACCCAGCTGCTGGTCTCATATGCCCAGCGCTCAGCGCCGGTGTCCGCATCAAGAGCGTACAGCTTGGAGTCCCGGGAACCGACGTAAACGGTACCATCGACCACCGTCGGTGATGACTGAATCGCAGCCCTGGTAGAGAAGACCCACTTCTGTACGCCTTCAGGCACTTTACCGGCTGATTCAGTGCTTCCGGTGTGGTGCAAATCACGCCGGAACATAGACCATTCGCCGGGCAGAGGGTCCGAATTTACCTCCTGAGGAGGTTTAATGAGAATATCGCTGTAATAACACAAAAAGATGAAGATACTAGCCAGAAAAGCCAGGAAAGCGAGGCCGGTGGTTGCTATTTTTATTATCTTTCTGCGCTTCAGGTAAGCCTCTCGCTTCCTCATCGCCTCTTCAAGTTCCTCAGAGCTTACCTCGGACTGCTGAGTAAGAATTGCGCCCCAGCAATGCTGGCAGAACCGCGTTCCGGCGGGATTTCCTTTATGGCATACCGGACAGATAATCCAGCGCTCACTGTCTGATGCGGATTTCATCAGCACCCTCCGACCATACTGTGAAGGTCAGCCTTTCTAGCCAGTTCACGTTGGATTTTTTCTTGCCTGTCTTCCAGGCAGCGGGGGTTTGAATTTATTGCCCCGGACAAGCGGGCACCCCTTGTGCGCCTAAATACCTCGGATAACATCTAGATAATTTCGAGTATGGCCCTGGTGCCTGCTTTAGCTGCTTTGACCCTAACCAAAGTACGCATGGCTTCAGCTATTCGGCCCTGCTTACCAATAACCCTGCCCTTATCATCATCGGCAACCTGCAACTTGAGTGTTATGCCTTGCTCATTCTCTTCCTCAGTTACTACTACGTCATCAGGTGCATTAACAATCGATCTGGCAATATACTCTATTAGTTCTTTCATGATTTCTCCTTGATTGCTTTGAACTTTTCTATAATACCTGCCTGTGATAGCAGTCTGACAACGGTAGCTGTTGGCTGCGCTCCCTGACCAAGCCAGTGCAGTGTTTTTTCTTCGTCTATTACCACTGTCGCTGGTTCGGTTAGAGGATCATAATGCCCGACAACGTTAATAAAGGCTCCGTCACGGGGTGACCGGGAATCAGCTACCACGATACGGTAGCTCGGCCTGTTCTTGGCTCCTACTCTTCTCAATCTGATTTTAACCATTATATGATATTATGAGCCATAAGAAAGTGGCTGTCAATAGCAGCTACGATTTGTAAAAAGATTATGCAATGGCTATAATCGGGAGTGTGAAAGTAAAGAATTTGCACGGCTGGCAGCTCAGCACCTCCCAGGCTAAGGAGATGCAGTACCGGCTGGCGGGGCAGGTCTCGAGAAAGAACCAGGTCTCCGCCCCCGTCTTTATAGCCGGCGTGGACATATCGGTAAGCAGAGTCCGGAAGAAGGCTACGGGAGCCGTGGTGGTGCTGAAATATCCCGAACTCACAGTCGTGGAAACGCAGGTAGCCCGGGGACAGCTCGACCTCCCCTACATCCCGGGACTGCTGTCTTTCCGCGAGCTGCCGCTTACCCTGGCCGCCTGTGAGAAACTCAATATCACTCCCGACCTGATTATGGTCGATGGGCAGGGAATCGCCCATCCCAGGCGATTCGGCCTTGCCTCTCACCTGGGCCTTTTTCTAGATACGCCGACAATCGGCTGCGCCAAGTCCCGCCTCTGCGGCAGCCACCAGGAGCCGGGGACTGAACCGGGCAGCTACGCCGTGATAACAGACAGAGATGAGACTATAGGAGCAGCTTTACGGACAAAGCCCGGAGTGAAGCCGGTATATGTATCCATAGGTCACAGGATTGACCTTGAGGCCGCTATCCACTGGGTGCTCGGGTGCTGCCGGGGCTACCGCCTGCCGGAACCGACCCGCCTTGCCCACCAGGCGGCGGGAGAAAGCATGAGACAGGAAGAGGACGTTGCAACATCCGGGGCGAGCCATTAACGGCGGTCCGAACCTCATAGCTGTAAGGGGGACAATTGGTACAGGAATCAAGGGACAAACTTAAAGACCTCCAGACACGAACCTCTATGGCACTGGTGCATCTTTGATATTGCCGTCAAAGAAAAGGAAATCGCCAGGCTGGAGAAGCAATCGGCACAGCCGGATTTCTGGCTCGACCAGTCGGAAGCCCAGCGTGTTATGCGCCGGCTTGCCGAGCATAAAAAAGTCGTCGAAAAGTGGCGAGGCCTTGAGAAAAGGGTCGCCGATATCGCAGCACTCAGTTCTCTGGCGGAAGAGGACACTGATTTCCGGGAAGAGTTTGATTCCGAGATAGAAACGGTTGCTTCCCTTCTTGACGCTATGGAGCTGGAGCTGGCTTTCTCCAGCGAGCACGATGCCAGGAACGCCATCCTTGCCCTTCACGCCGGGGCCGGAGGCACCGAATCCCAGGACTGGGCGAAAATACTGCTCAGAATGTACCTGCGCTGGGCAGAGCGCCGCGGCTACCAGACCGAAATACTGGATACCTCTCCGGGCGATGAAGCCGGGATAAAGAGCGCCACCATCAGCATCAGCGGTGACTATGCCTTCGGCTACTTAAAATCGGAGCACGGCGTCCACAGGCTGGTGCGCCTCTCTCCATTCGATGCCGACCATGCCAGGCATACCTCCTTTGTCCTGATTGAGGTCTTGCCCGAAGCCGGAGACGACGCCGATATCAGTATAGAACCCGACGAACTCAAGGTAGAGACATTCAGGTCAAGCGGTCCCGGCGGCCAGCACATGCAGAAAACAAGCAGCGCCGTGCGGATAACCCACCTGCCGACAAAACTGGCGGTTACCTGCCAGAGTGAACGCTCCCAGTACCAGAACAAAGAAATTGCAATGAAGATTCTTCAATCACGCCTGCTGAACCTGGAATTAGCCAGAATAGCCGAGGAAAGGTCCAGACTCAAGGGAGAGCGTATAGCCGCCGGCTGGGGCAACCAGATTAGAAGCTATGTCCTGCACCCTTACAGAATGGTAAAAGACCACAGAACGAATTACCAGACCGGCAACACGGAAGCCGTGCTCGACGGCGAACTCGACGGTTTCATAACCGCCTACCTGAGGTCGGTGATAGGTAAAGAAGAATAGGCAGGAACAGTCCGGCAACAGCCCGGCTTGACTATACCCCGGCCCTCGTATACAATTATAAATCGTTCGTAAGTACTGTTTCCAGGCATATAATTATTTAAATGGACGCATTAAAAATACCCAGCATTCTCAGTGTCAAAAGCCATACTATGAGGCTTATGCTCTACACCCTGTTCGGCCTTATAGCTGCCGATGGCTTGATTACCAGGTTCCTCGTCGCCAATGGACACGGACTGGAAGCTAACCCTTTCCTCCAGGTCTGGGCAAGCCATGACCTGTTCCTGGCGATAAAGATATCCGGCGCCTTCTTAATCACTTTGTTTCTGTGGATTAAATATAACTCCGTACCCCGGCTGATATATACTGCTACGGTTGTTTTTCTGATATTTTACACGACAGTAGTTTTCTGGAACCTGTTTGTGTTTATTACCGCCTGACCCCGAGTACCTCCTCCTGCATACCTGAAGCATTTGTTTAAAACAGCCCCAGCCTGTATTCCCTCAGTCGCGATGCCATAGCCTTCCCGTCCCCCACAAACTTATCGAGCTCAGCCCAGAAGTCGGTGCTGTGGTTCTTTACCCGGGTATGGGTAAGCTCATGCAAAATAACATAGTCAATAAGCTCTTCCGGAAGGCTTAAAATCTTTATATTCAGGCTGATGTTATTCTTATGGGAGCAACTGCCCCACCTCGTCTTCTGGTTCCGGATGAAAACCCGGTTATAGGTAAATCCGTACCTCTGCGCTAGGTACTCCAGCCTCCCGACAAGCTTCCGCCCGGCTTCTGCCCTATCGATGTTAAAAGGAGCGCCCGAAATAACCTTGCTCTCTTTCTCGTATCGCCTGACCTTCCGGAGATTCCTCCGGAGCCAGTTTACCCTGGTATGGACAAACTCCTCCGCTTTCCTGAACGACGCTCCGGCAGGGACGGCAACACGGACCCCGGCAAACGGCCTCACCGAGATACTTATGTGTTTTGCCCGCCTGCTGCGCTCGAACAGCACCGGGCCCACGCCGTGAATTTCAACAGTCCTTGAATCAGCCATCAGAGAAACCTCAGCCAAACAAATCGAGTCTATTTGTCCGGTGATGGTTTGTCAATAGCCCCCAATCTTCGCCGGTTTCCACCCCCGCACTTGCTAACTCTTTTCTAAAATATTAAACTCTAGCTAATATGTTAAAGAGAATCTGTTATATCGGCCTCCTGGTTGTCTTCACTTCGTGCCTGCTTCCCCTGGCAGGTGAAAGGGAAGCCTGCGCCCGGGAAAGCCACTACTCGGCAGAAAATATAACCTGCGTTTCCTCGGTTGAAGTTGATTTTCCCCTGAAACTCAACTTCAAGCTCTCCGCCGAGAGCGATGCCGAAATTACCGATATCCGTTTGCACTACAGAATTAACCGTGAAAGTTTTGCCCAGGTAACCAGCGAGGTCTTCACCAAACTCACACCCGATACCACCATCAATGCCCAATGGTCCTGGGATATGCGGAAAACCGGCGGTCTCCCTCCCGGCACCGTTATCAAATACTGGTGGACGGTAAAGGACTCCGGCGGCAATAAGGTTGAAACCGACCCGACGACGGTCCGTTTCGATGACAACCGCTACGACTGGCAGAGCATAACGGAAGGCAAGCTAACGATATACTGGTACGAAGGAGATAAGTCCTTTGCCGGAGAGCTGATGTCGTCTGCTCAGCAGGCGCTCGTCCGACTGGAAGAGGATACCGGAGCTTATTTGAAAAATCCTGCTGAAATCTATATTTACGCAAATAGCAATGACTTACAAGGCGCTATGGTCTTCCCCCAGGAGTGGACCGGCGGAGTTGCCTTCACCCTGTATAATATTATAGCTATCGGGATAGAGCCGTTTAACATTGCCTGGGGCAAAAGAGCAATGTCCCACGAGCTGACCCACCTTGTCGTTCAACAGGTGACCTTCAACCCATATATCGGCTTGCCCACCTGGCTCGATGAAGGCTTAGCCATGCACACCGAGGGGATGCTCAGCAGCGGACTTGCCGCCCGCCTCGATAAAGCAATAACCGAGGATAGTCTTATCTCGGCGCGCAGCCTGTCAAGCCCGTTTTCAACCGACCCCGAGACAGCCTACCTTTCTTACGCCCAGAGTTACAGCCTTGTCGAGTTCCTTATCAATGTTTACGGACAGGGCAAGATGCTCGAGATGCTAACGACCTTCAGCGAGGGCA
>CAZOUZ010000059.1:0-1510 GCA_964583115.1 uncultured Dehalococcoidales bacterium | reverse complement strand
CGGCTATGACGAAGCTCTGGAGAAGGTCTACGGTTTCGATATGGACGGACTCGATACATTATGGCAGGACTACATCACCGGGCATCACCGGACAGCCGGAGTAAAAAATACAACCACAGTGTCAGTATCGACCGGGACATTAATAATGCCGGACGCCGCTCTTCCTTCAGGCTTACTGTCAACCGCCCGGAGCCGGGCGTGGAGGTGGAACTAGTGAAGAGGTCTTTTACTATCCACGATTTACCCGTCTCCGAGCGCCCCAGAGAAAGGCTTCAAAAATTCGGAGTGGAAGCACTATCGGCACAGGAGATTCTGTCCCTGATTCTGGGACGCGGCATCGCCGGCGAGTCGGTAGCGGTTACCGCCCAGCGTTTGCTGAGCCAGTTCGGCAGCATAAAAGGACTGGCTAACGCTTCTCTGGAAGAGCTAGCCCGGATAAAAGGCATCGGGCCTGCCAAGGCATCCCAGATAAAAGCCGCTTTCGAGCTGGCTAACCGGATGGAAGGCTACCCGGAATCCGGCAAAAAGCCGCTGGTCAAGACCCCTGAAGAAGTGGTAAGCTTGGTCAAAGGGAGCTTAAAGGGGAAAAAGAAGGAGCATTTTCAGGTACTTTTGCTGGATACAAGGAGTCAGCTAATAAAAATCTCCGAGATTTCCGTTGGCAGCCTGGATACAAGCATCGTTCATCCCCGGGAAGTATTCAAAGAGGCGCTGTCAGCCAGCGCCGCCTCAGTTATTTTTGTGCATAATCACCCCTCGGGCGACCCGTCACCCTCGGAGGACGATATAAAGCTAACCGAGAGGTTAGCCCGGGCGGGAGAGGTTATGGGCATAGATGTCCTTGACCACGTTATTATCGGCAATAAGGAATACGTCAGCCTGAAAAGAGAAGGAATTTTCTAAAAATGCCCGGATACCCCTGGCTGCGCCACCATCACAATAAGAAATCAGTCACCTCGAAGAGAGAGGATATTTTATAAAATGCCTAGATGCCCCAACTGTGGACAAATAACCAGCGGCGAAAACTGCCAGTGGTGTAATTACCCGCTGCGACGACGCGGTGCGCCGATACGGCGGAAAGTTGCGGAAGCCAGGAAAGCCAGGGAAGCCGAAAAGCAGGCCAGGAAACAGGCTGAAAGAGAAGCTAGAGAAAAGGCAAGACAGGAAGCCGAGGAAGCAAGGAAAGCCGCCGAAGCCGAAAGGTTAGCCAGAGAGCAGGCGGAAAAAGACGCCAGAGAAAAGGCAAGACAGGAAGCCGAGGAAGCAAGGAAAGCCGCCGAGGCTGAGAAACTAGCCAGAGAGCAGGCGGAAAAAGACGCCAGAGAAAAGGCCAGGCAGGAAGCCGAGGAAGCAAGGAAAGCCACCGAAGCTGAGAAACTAGCTAAGGAGCAGGCCGAGATAGAAGCCAGGGAAAAGGCTAAACGTGAGGTTGAGGAAGCCAGAGAGAGAGCCAGGCAGGAAGCCGAGGAAGCAAGGAAAGCCGCCGAAGCCGAAAGGTTAGCCAGAGAGC
>CAZOUZ010000058.1:4389-10182 GCA_964583115.1 uncultured Dehalococcoidales bacterium | reverse complement strand
TTGATGGCGGGAATAATCGGTGCCGCCAGGGGCTTATCGAGCACCTTCCTTGCCCTCATCGTCACCGTCTTTATTCACGGTATCGTCCGGGTGATGCTGCCTATAAATATAACCCGGACAATCGGAATCTGGTTCAGAGGAAAGAACCTGGGACTGGCAAACGGCATCGGGGCAATGGGTATGGGACTCGGCCTGATGCTGGGACCGATGATAAGCGCCACGGTGATGTCGCCGCTGCTCGGCGGCTGGCGGAACGTGCTTTTCTTCTACGGAGCGATATCCGTGCTGGTAGCTGTCCTCTGGTTTATCTTCGGGAAAGAGCCCCGGGAGGTCGAATCAACCGCCGGGCAGCCCGTCACGGTACCGTTCCGCCAGGCGTTTTCAAAGGTAATCCGCACCAGGACGCTGTGGCTGCTCGGAATCACTTTAATGCTTCGCATGGGTGCCATTATGGGAATGACCGGCTACCTGCCGCTTTACCTTCGCGGACAGAAATGGACGGAAGCAGCCGCCGATGGTGCTCTCTCCGCCTTCTATGCCGCCAGCACGATATGCGTTATCCCCCTGGCTTCACTATCGGATAAGCTCGGCTCGAGGAAAGCAATCCTTTTCCCGGCGGTGCTGGTCACCCTGGTATGTTTTGGCGTGCTGCCGTTTGTGGACGGCATCGTGGTATGGATTTTAATGGTACTGTCCGGTATTTTTATGGACGGTTTTATGGCGATTATCGTCACCACGATGCTGGAAACGGACGAGGTCAAACCGGAATATTACGGGACGGCGCTGGGGCTTGTTTTCACAATCTCCCAGCTCGGCGGCGTTTTTTCTCCTCCTCTGGGTAACAGCCTGGCAAGCATCAGCCCGGGACTGCCTTTTATCTTCTGGGCGGCTCTTTCTTTGCTATCCCTGTTTACCCTGGCTTTTGTAAAAGAGACCGGGCGGAGAAAAAAGATGAGAGCTATTGAAAGCGAACAAATACATCCGTAAAGCCGGTAAATCAGAGTTTTAACTGGTATTACCAATACGGCAAAGGGAGACAGGAGGTAGCGATGAATTTCAATCTGGAAAACAAAGTGGCCGTTGTTACCGGCGCTTCGGCAGGCATCGGTCTTGCCTGCGCCGAGATGCTGGCGGCAAGCGGCGCCGGAGTAGCCCTGATAGCCAGAAACCCGGAACGCCTGGCTGAAGCAACCGGGACTGTTCGGAAGAAGGGTACCGCCAGGGGATACCGGCTGGACGTTGCCGACATCGCCTCCATCAACCCCACCGTCAGCCGGATTAGAGAAGAGCTCGGTGAAATTGACATCCTGGTCTGCAACGCCGGAGCCAACGTCAATAAACCGGCTCACGAGTTCACCGAAGACGACTGGGATATGATTTTCTCGGTAAACACCAAGGGACTGTTCTTCTGTAATCAGGCTGTCGCCGTTCAGTCGATGATACCCCGCAAGAGCGGGGCTATAGTCAATATGGCTTCCCAGATGGGCCTGGTCGGCGGTCATAAACGAGCGGTCTACTGCGCCAGCAAGGGCGGAGTAATCCAGCTTACCCGCGCCGAGGCTATCGACTGGGCGCCGTACAACATACGCATCAACGCCGTAGCGCCCACCTTCGTCAGCACCGCTATGACCGAGAATACCCTCCGCGACCCGGAAAGCAGGGCATGGGTAATGGACAACATCCTTTTCGACCGCCTGGTAACGACTGATGAGGTGGCGGCGGCGGTCTGCTTCCTGGTGAGTGATGAAGCGGCGATGATTACCGGAACGACCTTACCGATAGACGGAGGCTGGACAGCCAAATAAGCCGGCCTGCCTTTTTATTCCGGAAAGACCGCACTCAGGGAATGTCGGACAGTTTCAAGTCCTGCCAGGACTCCTCTTCATTGAAACTGGCGCTGAATATCAGTTCCGGGTCGTCTGTCTCCCGGACATTGAGCGGGCGCAGGTCGCCGGAGCTGGCAAACCCCTCCGGTACATAGAAAACGAACGGGAGTAAAGCGGCGCCATCCTGCGCCGCCCGGTAATATTTCCCTATAACGTCCTCGTTTCGATTAAGCGCTTCAGCCGTGCAGTATTGCCCTCCATTCCACCTGGCGTCGGCGTAACGGAACGCCTGCCCGTAAGGCGCCATCAGGAGGTCGAAGCGGTCCGGGAACATCTGTCCATAAATCCCCTTACACAAATGCCGGTGCATGGCATACTGCAAGCTCGGCCATTTGCCTTTACCCCAGGTCATTCCGGGGAAGAACAGGTCCGGGTTCTCACTATCAGCCTTCGACATCTTAAAAGCCTGTGCTATCGAATTTGCGACTAATTCCTCACCTCCGATAGCATGCCCGTGCTTATTCCATTCTCTCTTCAAAAGTCTTAACGGGATAGCGCCGATAAGAAAGCGGAGCCTCATTACCTCGGCCGGCGCTATGTCCAGAACCGCCAGACGGGCTCCGTAAGGCATTACGCCGTAAAGGGTGCCCTTACCCCTCTCGAGGTAATCGACAACGCCGTCCTTGTTTTCGTCATAGGCTTCCAGCAGTTGCCGCTTGAAGTCGGAGCCGGTCAGCCGGTCGTTGATATCGAGGTACTCCAGACAGGCCTTCTGGAAGTACCACAAAAGCGACATCTCCGTATAATACGTATTGGCGGTCAACAGCTCGGTAAATACGCCGCCGTCCAGGCATCCCAACCGCTGCGCCAGAGACGCTAAAATGCCTCCCTGCCACAGGTCCTTCCCCGCTACATAGAATTCCCGGGAGCCCAGCCCTCTTTCTTCACAGTACTTGAGGGCGTGGTAACGCTGGTATGGTGAGTCGAACCCCGTGCCGGTAGCTATATTATCCCCCTCGATTACAGGCAGAGGTATTTTTTGAATTACGTCTGAAGACAGTTTGTTTTCCCTGGCCGTCTGCTCGACCTCGCTCACGGGCACCGTGGAAAACAGGTAGCGGGCGGAAAGTTCGTCCACTGCCACCAGGTCGGCGCTGGCAAAGACCAGCCCCTCCGCTACCGGAGTGCAGTCCGGGCCGGTGTGGGCGATATTTGCCGTCTCTATGGCATCAACGACGTGCAGCATCATTATCCCCTGCCCCTTTACCGCCTGGACAGCGTCCGCTATGGTCGCTTCCATCCCGCCCGTTTCGGTCATAACGTACTTCCCGTCCCCGCCTCGGACAGGCAGGCCGGTCTCCTCATCGGTCTCTATAACCCATCTCCGGTGGGGCAACGTTACCTTAAAAGA
Organism: uncultured Dehalococcoidales bacterium; assembly: GCA_964583115.1. Taxonomy (GTDB): domain Bacteria; phylum Chloroflexota; class Dehalococcoidia; order Dehalococcoidales; family UBA2162; genus CAYVOV01. Next base: position 6,945 of record CAZOUZ010000058.1, on the reverse strand, counting down.
CGGGTTCGCCAGGTGAGGAAGGGCGTATCTCCAGCGGACTTTTCCCGGCTCCGCGCTCTCATTCGACTCCATCGGGTAAAGCCCGACACCCAGGTTCTTTAAGGCGCAGGTCAATAGCTCTAGCTGATGTATCTTGAGCTTCGGTACATTTATCAGCACGCACCCCGGCCAGTCGCGAATGTCCTCAGGGTCATCCGGGTCGCCGCCGATAACCGCTTTATGAAGAACAATAGACTTATAGTTCACGCCGTCCGCCACCGGCACCTCGCGCCCGTCCGAACCGTCATCGGCGATTTTATTGATATCGTAGACAAGCAACCTGTCGCCGGCTCTGCCCGGCGGGAGACAGGCTCCCTTAAGGCTGTCCTCGTAACCTTTCATCGGGTCGTCGGTATGGCTGCCATCGTGACACTCGGCCAGATACTTCCGGACGAAGTAAAACCCCCACCCGCCGTAGTTATCACCGTATTTCCCCTCCATCAATGCCTGTGTGGTGACGGCGGTTTTGAATAGCCTGGTCGCCGTTAGCGCCGCCAGAGAAGTACCGGTGCCGCCCTCGCCGACCGACATCATGTGATAGGGTATGTCCAGCTTATCGTGAAACCAGCGCATCAAGGCAGCCAGGAATTCCCACGGCGTGCAGCTGCCTATCAGCAGCGGGCCGTGAGTTTGGAAGTCTATTGTAGGGAGAGTGACCAGGTTGGGCTTGAAGAACAGCTTTTGTCCGGCTCCGATGCGGTTCTTCACCTCTCCGGAGAAAGGGACTTCCGCATCGAGCGCCTCCAGAGCGCCGCTTACCGCCACAAAGGTATTATCAATCAGACGCCGTATATCCTGCCAGGCACGCTCGGAGCCGTTATTGATGTATTCCTTCAGCAGCATCGGCACAGCGCCATAAGCATCGTCCGGGTCCATCCGCGCCGCGCCCACCGCCGACCCGGTGCTGTCTAAAAACTTTTCCCCGATAGGAGACTGGACCGCATTGTCCGGTCTTGCTTTCATCTTTCAATGTACCCCACTTGCCTGATTCGATAAGAAATCGCTCCTTATCGTTTTCTTCACCGGAAGAAATATATATTAACCGGGTTACAACCGGTCTTTAATCTCCTCGATTTGCTGCCGGTACGATTCCAGCAGTCTTACCACGTCAGCCGGGCCGCAGTTAGCATAGGCGACCCCCATCTCTTTCAGTTCGACGACGCCCAGCGGGAAGGCGGGCAGGTTCAGAGGAAAAGCCATCCTGGCTTTGCCCACCTTTTTTATCGTCAGGGAGATTTCCTCGATTGTTTCCCTCAGGCGAGGGTCGCGGCTGTCGGAAATACCCAGTGCCTGCCCCAGGTCGGACGGCCCGATGGCAATCAGGTCGATACCTTCTATGGACGCTATATCTTCAAGCTGCCTGATGGCTTCCCTGTCCTCCACCATAACGGCAAGGAGAATCTCGGAGTTGGAGGTCGCGAGGTGCTCGTCCTGGGACACAGCGCCGTATCGCGCCGCCCTGGTGGGACCGCCCATCCCCCGTTCGCCCTGCGGGGCATAGCGCACCGCCCTGACCATTTCCCGGGCATCTTCTTTCCCGGCGATATGCGGGACCTGGATTCCCTGCGCCCCCGCATCCAGGACACGGAGGATTGTCTTCGGGTTGTTATCCGGTACCCGGACGAGGGAGCAAATACCTGCCAGGTCGCACGCCCGGACCATTTCCTGGACGAGTTTTAAGTCGAACACCGAGTGCTCCATATCGATAAAAGCAGCATCGAATCCGGCAAGCCCGATTACTTCCACCACCGCAGGGTCGGCAAGGTTCACATAGGTGCCGATGGCCAGCTTACCCTGCCTGATTTTCTCCTTTACTCGGTTCTTCAGCATATTTTCACCTCCGCCAGGTCTTACAATACTATAGCATAATGCATCCCCGTCCTGTCCTCCGTTGCTTTTGAAGCGGCGGTAGTGCAATCGTGATATAATTTTTGGAACGGGGTATAACAAAATGGGGAAACGAGAAGAGGTGATTAAATGGAACTGAGAGAAGCAATCGAGAAAAGAAAAAGTATCCGGGACTATGAAGATACGCCCGTCCCCGAAGACAAGCTGTTAAGGGTGCTGGAAGCGGCCCGCCTGGCTCCGTCGGGCGGCAACCGGCAGCAGTGGAAGTTCGTTGTCGTCAGGGACGCTGACAGGCGCAAAGAACTGTCCCGGGCGGCAAACGGGCAGGCACAGGTAGCCAGAGCGCCGGTGGTCATTGCCGGTGTAGCCACGGCGCCGGAGAATATGATGATGTGCGGAGTCCCCGGTTATCCGGTAGACCTGGCCATCGCCATTGACCATATGACCCTGGCTGCGGCGGACGAAGGACTCGGCACCTGCTGGATTGGCGCCTTTTCACAGGAAGAAACCAGGAACCTCCTGGGTATTCCTCAAAGCTGCCTGATTGTCAACCTGCTTACCCTCGGTTTCCCGAAAGACCCGGGGAGGCCGAAAACACGGAAGCCCCTGGATGAGATAGTATGCTACGAAACGTTCACGGCATAGACCTCCGGATGGATATACGCAGGA
>CAZOUZ010000058.1:0-4289 GCA_964583115.1 uncultured Dehalococcoidales bacterium | reverse complement strand
AAGCCAACCTGAAAGGAAAGCTCTCATCAAGAAGCTGCGGATACCCTCTATTTTTCTGGGAACACTGCCCCTTTTTGTCCTGGCACACTTCGGGCACCATCTGCTGACGGCGCTGCCGGTACCGATGCTGCCCTTAATCCGTAACGACTTCAACCTCAGCTACGCTCAATCGGGAGTGGTAGCCTCGGCGTTCGGTCTGGCTTACGGTTTCAGCCAGTTGCCGGCAGGGTGGCTTGCCGACCGCATCAGCTACCGGGTACTTATAATTATCGGCACCTGCGGGGTGGCGGTAGCCGGTCTCCTGGTCGGATTATCGAACACCTTAACCACCCTGATAATATTCCTGGTGCTTATGGGGGTGGCGGGCGGCGGCTATCATCCCTCGGCAGCCCCCCTAATCGGCTCATCGACGCCTCCCGAGAAGCGGGGAAGGGCTCTGGGCTTTCACCTTATCGGGGGAAGCGGCAGCTTCTTTCTTTCGCCGTTGATTGCGGCGGCAATAGCCACTGTCTGGGGCTGGCGGGGTGCCTTCATCGGACTCTCCATTCCCACCGTTATATTCGGCATCGTCTTCTATATACTCCTGCGCCGCATGACGTCCGCCGGTAAGGGTATGCAGCCGGTGGCTGAGCAGCAGGACGAATCGAAGCCCGCCTCGGGGCAGGGTCAGTTGAGGAAACTGGTCGCCTTCCTGGTAATGAACGCAGCCGTCCAGGCGATATTCGTCTCCGTAATGACCTTTATCCCCCTGTTTATGGTCGACAATTTTCATATCAGCGAGACAATAGCCGCAGCATCGCTGTCCATTATTCACTCCTCCGGCTTGTGGGCGGCGCCGCTCGGCGGCTATCTCTCCGACCGCATTGGCAGTATCCGGGTAATGCTGACTGCCTGCCTGGTCACCGGACCGCTGATTTACCTTCTCAATGCCGCTCCCTACGGAATTCCTTTCGGCGCCCTGTTGCTCTTTCTCGGCGCCTTTATGGCGGTACGGGCGCCGACCGCCGAGGTCTACCTTATCAGCGAGACACCGGCAAAATACCGCTCGACGATATTCGGCATCTACTACTTTACCGGGATGGAAGTCGGCGCGCTGCTTACCCCCTTGATGGGCGCCCTTATCGACCGGGTCGGCTTCAGTTCGAGTTTCACAATCGCCAGCGTAACCGCCTTCGCCATTACCCTGGTCTGCTCGGTGTTTTTCCGCCGCAGCCGGTAGCGGCAGTCGGGCGCATCCCGTTCACCGCCGTTAGTTCAGGGCAGGAGAGCCCTGTTGTATAATTGAATTAATACACTGCAAGGGAGATAGACAGGAATGAAAGCTACCCGTATCTATACCGGACCCGATGGACAATCTCACTTTGAAGACATGGATATCCCCCTGGGGGAAAGCAAGTCTTCCGACCGGCGGTCGGAGCTTAGAAAAGCGACCGGAATAATCTTCCGGGAAACGAGCGGTGAGTACGACCTCGACTGGCATAATGCTCCCCGCCGGCAGTTCGTCATCAACCTTGAAGGCGCGGTTGAGATAGTTATCGGCGACGGCACAAGCCGGATTTTAGGCCCGGGAGACATCCTGCTGGCAGAGGACACCACCGGCAGGGGACACATCAGCCGCGCCGTCAACAACCAGCCACGGAAATCGATTTTCGTTACCCTTGATTGAGGCAGGGATATGACTGCAGAGGAAGAAGTCCTGAAAAATTTCCGCGTGGTTGCGGTGGTCGGACTCTCCTCCGACCCCGAGCGCCCCAGCCACCGGGTAGCAAGCTACCTCAAGGACAACGGTTATCAAATAGTCCCGGTCAACCCGAACGAAAAGGAGGTACTGGGAGAGACCTCCTATCCCGACCTCGCCTCGGTTCCGGTACCCGTGGAGGTGGTCGATATCTTCAGAACGCCTGAGGAAGTCCTGCCGGTAGTCCGGGAAGCGGTCAGGCTCGGGGCAAAAGCGGTATGGATGCAGGAAGGCGTTATAAACGAGGAAGCCGCCGACTATGCCGGGAAAGCCGGACTCAAAGTGGTAATGAATAAATGTATGCGCAAGGAGCTGTTCAGGATGCTCTCGCGGGAAGAGGAATACAAATAATATCAGCTTAGGAAGGAGTTTGGAGTAATGGAAAAACAGTCACCGTTCACGAATTTCGGGCAGGTGGGAATAATCGTTAAAGACATCGAGAAGGCAAAAAAGAACCTGGAAGATATCGGCATCGGCCCCTTCGGCCCCCTCGATGCCGAGCCGACTGTCAGGTGGGAAGCCTGGGGGGAACCGGCGGAGGTCAAGCTCAAGATGAGCTTTGCTAAAATCGGCCCCCTGGAAGTCGAGTTTATAGAGCCTATTTCCGACTGTATGCAGAAAGAGTACCTCGATAACGTCGGCGAAGGCATCCAGCATTTCTCCTTTTTCGTGGACGATATCGATAAAGTGGTGGAGCAGATGGCTGCCAAAGGCTATAAGGTAGTCCAGAGAGGCTGGAGGTCTACCTCCGGCGGCTATGCCTTCTTCGATACCGTAGAAGCCTGCGGCTTCATGCTGGAGATAATCCAGAGATAGCTTCTGCTATCCGGTCACACTTAGTGAGAGTTATTAATATGAGATAGTGTTTCGCACGGGCATATGAACCGCACACATCGAATATGCCCGTCCGGAGCATTAAGTCATACTCTCCTCGCGCAAGCACCGCCAACCGGGGCTGCATCCCTTGCTTACGTCTCGCAGTAGACTTTTAGCCTGTGAGTCGTACTCTCCAAATTCTTCTGGTTCATTCGCCCCAGAAAGAGCCGGTCGGCGATTTTTCCCAGAATACCACCGGGAACAGTATACTCTATACAAAAATTGACTTTGACGTCCTGGCCTTCCTGCTCAAGATTCCAAATCCATTTTCCCGGCATTAGCCCGGACATTTCCTCGACCAATCTCCGCGGCTTATCCACTTCTGTAACTATTGTTCTTGACCGAAGTTTCAGGTATTCCCAATCAGCGTAACTCCCCAATTCGCCATTTTTACCCTTGGTTCCAATTAATGCACCAGAGGATATTTGAGCTATTATCTCCGGGTCTGCTGCGGCATCGAAAACCTTTTCTATATGTGCGTGGATGGTAACCGTTCCCTCCGATTTAGGCACGTTACACCTCCATACGTTTAATGTGCCCATATTTTATGTAATTTTTTATGTAAAAGTCAATAATATAAAGGGGGTGCAGGGAGATTCTTCGCCCTCGATTTCATCGGGGCTCAGAATGACAGAAGGGGAAAAGTCATTAAAATAGTATTCTGTCATTCCCGCGAAGCTCGCCCCGTACTCGATAAGGAGCGGAAACCCATATTAACCGGACTGCTTCGAATGACTGGATTCCGGCTTCCGCCGGAATGACAATTCGCAGGCAGGTTTCGAAGGCGGTGGATATGATTAAAGGGCTGGCTAGTTGCCAGCCCCCTTCTTTTATCTTTAACAGGAAAAACCTACGGAGTAATCAGGACCTTCATTCCCTCACGGTCCAGCAGCGTCTGGAAAGCTTCGGCGCAGTCCTCTATCTTGAACCGGTGTGTAATCAGCGGCTTGACGTCCACCCGCCCGGAGGCGAGCACGTTTACCACCCGGCGGAAAGTGGAGGGATTGCGGAACTTGTTCATTGTAATGATTATCTCCCGCTTCATAAGCTCGGCGCCGTCGAAGGTCACCGTCTCCCCCACCGTGGCGGTAATCACCAGTTGCCCAGTCCTTTTCAGCAGGGGCACCGCTTCCTCCGGTAAGCCCTCCGAGATGGCATCGAAGACCACATCCACTCCCAGTCCTCCGGTTGCCTCCAGTATTACGTCCGTGACCGGCTGCTCCTCGGAGTTGATGGTAGTGAATCCCATCCTGGCGGCAAGCTCAAGGCGCTTCTTGTCCTTGCCGAGTCCGGTAACGAATACCTTACCGGCTCCTCCTGCCCGTGCCAGCAGTGCCTCGAACAGGGCAATCGGCCCGGTACCCAGGACGGCAACGTCGTCGCCGGGCTTGAAGTTCACCAGCGTTTCCACGCCCCTCATCGCCACGCCGAGCGGCTGAAGTGTGGCCGCTTCCTCGAAAGATACGTGGTCGGGGACTTTATACAGGTTGAAGAACGGTATGGCGCAGTATTCCGCCATTGCTCCGTTGGCCAGCGAGCCGAGGTTCTTCCGCTCGCCGATGCACATATTAAAATAGCCCATCCGGCAGTAATAGCAGGTGCCGCAGCCTCCCCAGCTATCCGATGCCACATGGTCTCCTACCTTTAGCCCCCAGCTTGCCGGCACCTCCGGGCC
>CAZOUZ010000057.1:0-10222 GCA_964583115.1 uncultured Dehalococcoidales bacterium | reverse complement strand
GCATAGTCATAGGCTTCGATTTTAGCAGGGATGCATTAAAGGAAATTAGACGAGTTGAAAGAGAAGAAGGTTTGTTTATTGAACCAAAGACTGTAAATCAAATTGTCGAAGACCAGTTGGATAAGTCTTTGCTATAGCTGAGTGTAAAAACGGGGCGTTTAAGAGGGGCGAAGCCCCTCTGTAAAACATTGATGTTGTGAGAATTGTCATTCCCGACCTGATCGGGAATCCAGTTTTTGAAAAGGGCTTGAGCTAATGGATTCCCGCCTTCGCGGGAATGACAAAATGAATGCGGGAATGACAAAATGAATGCGGGAATGACAAAGTGAACGAGGGAATGACAAAATGAACGAGGGAATGACATAATGAACATGGGAATGACAAAATGAATGCGGGGATGAGATAACGAATAGTCTTCTCATCGTAAAATAATGGGGAGTCTAAGAGGGGCGAAGCCCCTCTTCTAAAAACAATTTCCCTCTCCCTTTGGTAAAGGGAGAGGGATAGAGGGTGAGGGATTATATAAATCATGAAAATAGCATTCATCGGCGGCGGCAATATGGGGGAGGCGATATTTTCCTCCCTTTTAGGTAAGGGAAAGGTCTCACCTCAGGATGCCGTCATCAGCGATGTCAGCGATGACCGCCGCAAATATCTTGAAAAGAAATACGGTGTCCCGGTGACGGATGATAACCGGCAGGCTGCCGGGGCGGGGGAAGTGGTTGTCCTTGCCATCAAGCCGCAGAACCTGTCTGGGGTAATGGCTGACCTCAGCGGACAACTAAAAACGTCTCAACTGGTACTGTCCATCATTGCCGGGGCGACCATTAAAACCCTGTCTGAGGGGCTTGCCCACCGGTGCATTGTCCGGGTGATGCCCAATACGCCGGCCCAGATTGGCGAGGGGATGAGCGTCTGGACGGCTACCGCCGAAGTAACCGCACAGCAAAAAGAGTGGGCGGGTTCTATTCTCGGGGCTATCGGCAGGGAAATTTACGTTGATGATGAAAAATACCTGGATATGGCTACTGCGGTAAGCGGCAGCGGTCCGGCGTACTTCTTCCTTTTCGTTGAGGCGCTGGTGGAAGCGGCGGAGGAAATCGGCCTGTCCCGCGATGTTGCGGAGGAAATGGTGTTACAGACAATGCTCGGTTCCGGACACCTTATCGAGAAATCGGGGAAGACACCTGCCGAGCTGCGTATTATGGTTACATCTCCCGGAGGTACCACCGCTGAAGCCCTGGGTGAGTTCGACAGGGGGGAATTCAGAAGTCTCGTCAGGCGGGCTGTCAGCGCTGCCTTTAATAAAGCCAGGAGCCTCGGTAGGGAGTAGAAGTGGACTTCCTTTCCTTTCTTTTCAGATTTCTCGAAATTCTCTGTCAGGTACTAACCCTGTGTATCGTACTCCGGGTTATCATGTCGTGGATATCACCGGGACGGTCCGATATTTTTTCAAGGGTGCTGATTCAGATAACCGAGCCGATTCTGTCGCCGTTGCGCCGTATCATTCCCGGATTCGGCGCGATAGACCTTGCCCCGCTGGTGGCAGTCGTGATTTTACAGCTTATTGCGACTTTCCTGCCTTGATGCAGCGTGTGCATTCAATATATTTAGACATTTGTAAAAATTCCCTAAAAAAGGTATTGACAGAATATATAGTATGTATTATAATGTCTATATTTAGCCTGAGTTGATATTCAGGAGGCACGGAATGGTTGTCGAACACCAAACTGAAAGGCAGTTATTCGTGGAAGAGGTTGGCATCGTTTTTGAGCAGACGGGTTTACCCAGAATGGCGGGAAGGATTTTCGGCTGGCTTCTTATATCGGACCCGCCACACCAGAACACCGACCAGATTGCCAAAGGGCTCCTTGCCAGCAAGGGCTCAATAAGCACTACGACCCGTCTCCTTATCCAGCACGGCCTCGTCGAACGGCTCAGCCTGGCGGGCGTAAGGCATGATTACTTTCGCCTCCGGTCTGACGCCCTGGGTCACATGGTAGAGCGCGGTATTGAAGACGAGGTTAAAATGTTCCGGCAGCTTGCCGAACACGGGCTTGGACTGGTTACCAGTAAAGCGTCCGAGACCAGAAAATCGCTGGAAGAAATGCATGCCCTGTACCTCTTTCTGGAGCGGGAGTTATCTGTCCTGCAGGAACGCTGGTTTCAGCAGCGTGGAAAAGAATGAGCAGACTGAACCTGTAAAAAATATTATTTGTATATGGAGGCTCTGGAATGAAAAAGTTAACCATAGTCGGCGTACTGTTGCTGTGTCTTGTGCTGACCGGCGTAACCGCCTGCGACCAGATGGGTGGCGAAAGTGAATCGGCTAATGAACCGGTTGAGGTGGAGCGGGGTGATTTGACGGTCACCGTTAGCGGCAGCGGCAACATAGAGGTTTATAAAGAGGTGACGCTAACCTTCGGCGTTGCCGGAAGGATTGAAGAGATACCTGTCGAGGAGGGTGATGAGGTCGAGGAGGGCGATGTGATTGCCAGACTGGAGACAGGAGCTCTGGAACTGGCTGTCGCACAGGCTGAAGTAGCTGTTGCCAAAGCGCAGACGGATATAACCCAGATGGAGGTGTCTCTGAAAACAGCGGAATTCAATCTGGAGCAAGCCCAGACCACCTATACTCTGACGGAGATTAAGGCGGCACAGGCCGATATAGTCATCGCTGGGAATGACCTGGCTGAGGTCATGTGGACGCTGTCTCAATATGAAGAGGGTAGCATAGGCTGGGAGAGCTATCAGAAGATGGTAACACAGGCCCAGTCGAGGCTGGATACGGCTGAGGACAGGTTTGACGCGATGCTGTCCGGGACCGATACCAAGGAAGTAGCGATAAAGAGGTTACAGGTGGAACTGGCTGCGCAGTCCCTGGAACTGGCTAACCACTCTCTGGAGCTGGCTGACCAGTCTCTGGAGCAAGCCCAGAAGCAGCTTGATGATGCCACTATTACCGCTCCGTTCACCGGCATAGTAACCAGCGTAGCTGTAGATGAACAGGATACCGTCTCCACTATTAACCCAATCGTTCACCTGATTGACCCGAGCATGATGGAGCTGAAGGTCGATGTGGATGAAATCGATATAGCCGACGTGAAAATGGGGCAAAAGGCTGTCATCGAGGTGGATGCGCTGCCGGACCTGGAACTCGATGGGGAAGTCAGCTTTATAAGCCAGCTGCCCAAAGAGGAAGGCGGCGTGATAATATTCGAGGTCAAGGTCAGGTTCGATGCCCCCGAGGATAGCGGACTGAAAGGCGGCATGAGCGCCAGTATTGATATTGTAACCAAGGAGAGGACCGGCGTGCTGCTGGCACCCAGCCGGGCGGTTAAGCGGAATAGTGACGGTGAGACCGTGGTCGAGGTCAGTATGGTCGGCGGTGAAAACGAAGAGAGAGCCGTAACCGTCGGTATCAGTGATGGCTTCCAGACCGAGATTATTGACGGCCTTGAAGAAGGGGAAGTAGTGGTGGGCAGGTAATAATTGTCCGTGCAGTAATTACTATTAAAGGATTAAAAGCATGATAGAGCTGGAAAATGTAACCAAGATTTACCGGATGGGCAAGGTAGAAATACAGGCTCTGAGGGGCGTAAGCCTTACTATCGAAAAAGGAGATATGGTGGCTATCATCGGGGCGTCGGGTTCGGGTAAGTCCACCCTGATGAACGTAATCGGTTTTCTGGACAAGCTCAGCTCGGGGAAATATACCTTCGAGGGGACCGATGTCAGCCAGTTTAACGATAACCAGCTGGCGGTGATGAGGAACAGGGAAATCGGGTTTGTCTTTCAGGACTATAACCTTCTTTCCCGTGCCACTGCCGCGGCAAATGTTGAGCTGCCGCTTATTTATAGTGGCGTCCAGCGGAAGCGCAAGCGGGCAATGGAGGCGCTGGAGCGGGTGGGATTAGCCGCCAGGGCAAACCATAAACCCACCGAGCTGTCCGGCGGCGAGCAGCAGCGGGTGGCTATCGCCCGGGCGCTGGTCAATGACCCGGCAATTGTCCTTGCCGATGAGCCGACCGGCAATCTGGACAGCGCCGTTACCCAGGAGATTATAGCTATTTTCAACGAGCTTAATAAAGAAGGCATCACCGTGGTTATGGTTACTCACGAGATGGACATAGCCGCCAGGGCAAAACGGACGATACGGCTCCTGGACGGGCAAATCGTCAGCGATGAAAGGGTAGATAAGAAAAAAAGTAACGCTTAGTCTTTAATGAGGTTAGCTATGAAGTTTATCGAGTTCTTCGGTATTGCCATAAAATCGATACTCTCCAATAAGTTGCGTTCAGCACTTACCATGCTGGGCATGATAATCGGGGTTGGCGCCGTTATTATTCTGATGTCGGTGGGGGCCGGTCTCCAGAATATGATTACCGATACTTTTGAAGAGCTTGGCAGCAACCTGCTCTTCGTCCAGCCTTCCAATCCCGAAGCGCCGGGACTTGCCGCGCTGGCACCTGGATACGCTACTGCCAGTCTCACTATGGATGACTCTGAAGCCATAGAACGTCTGCACTCGGTGAAAGCCGTGGTGCCGGCAAATGAAAATTTCGTCAAGCTGGTAGCCGGTAGTGAGGATACGGTAGCGGTGATTCACGGCAGTACCCCGGAATACACGGACCTTTATGGATTTGATATGGCGGACGGACAATTTCTTTCCGAGGTAAACGTTGCCAGGAGAGATATGGTGGTGGTGGTAGGCAGCAAGGTAGCTGAAGACCTCTTCGGGAGTACCGATGCTGCTGTAGGGGAGCAGGTGAAAATCCGGGAAAAGCGTTTTACGGTTATCGGTGTTATGGCGCCCCGGGGGCTTTCATCTTTCGGCTTTAGCTGGGATGAACTGACGGTGGTGCCGATGACTACTTATCAGACCCGGCTTTTCTCTCAGAAGACGCCCAGCGGAGACGATGCCGTTCAGTCACTCAGTGTCCAGGTTGCCGATGGCTGGACACTGGATGAGGCGACGGAAGAAATTGAAACTCTCTTGAGAAAGCGCCATCGCATTGATGAAGATGAAGATGCCGATTTCAGTGTTATCAGCCCGGAGCAGCTTGCCGGGACATTCGAGACCATAACCGTGGCGTTGACCGTGTTCCTGGGATTAATCGGCAGTATCTCTCTGCTGGTTGGCAGCATCGGTATAATGAACATTATGCTGGTCTCGGTAACCGAGCGCACCAGGGAGATAGGTCTGCGCAAGGCGATAGGGGCAAAGCGCAGGGATATCCTGGTGCAATTTCTCCTTGAAGCCTCGGTATTGAGCCTGTCCGGCGGTGCCATCGGGCTGATTTTTGCCTGGTTAGCATCCTGGGGGATATCTCAGATAGACCTCGGCGGCTTCACACTCAATGCCGAAGTCTCGCCGATAATTGTGGTAGTAGCGATAATGGTCTCGGTTGTCATCGGTCTCGCCTCCGGCATCTATCCGGCAATGAGGGCGGCTAGACTTAATCCGATTGATGCTTTACACTATGGATGATGTAGATATTAAGGTCAGAAGGGAGGGGGTGTAAAGATGAACTGGCTTGACATAACCATACTGGTGATTCTGGCTGTCGCCACCTTTTACGGCCTGAAAACCGGGATAATAAAGGCGGTGCTGTCTCTTGCCGGGCTGATAGTGGGTGTTGTCCTGGCAGGACACTTTTACACTACTCTGGCTAAGTGGTTTACTTTTATCCCGCAGGAGGGCGTGGCAGAGGCTATCGCTTTTGGCGTAATAGTAATCGGGGTGATGGTAATAGCCGCTGTTCTGGCGGGTTTTCTGAAATGGGCAACCTCACTGGTGATGCTCGGCTGGGTAAACCGCCTTGGCGGCGCTGCTTTCGGCCTGATAATGGGAGCCATCTTCTGCGGCGCCCTGCTGACCCTCTGGGGCAACTTTTTAGGCGCCCCGGAGATTTTCAGGGAATCAAACCTGGCAGGCATACTATTAGACCGCTTCCCCGCTGTGCTTGCTCTGCTTCCCAGCGAGTTTGATGCGGTACGCTCTTTCTTTCAGTAAAAGCCTGTTGTTACGGGCGAAACCGGCTTAATCACAGGTAAAAGGTGTAGTTCCGCCCGTATTGTATTCAATTATTTCTGTCTTCCGGTACCTGCTTAGTCTTTTCTCGGGTTGTCCGGGTCCGGTATGCAGGCATCTACGGGGCAAATTTCGGCACACTTCGAAGAATCGTAAAAACCAACGCACTCGGTGCATTTGCTGGGGTCTATCTGGTAGATAGTCTCGCCCTCACTGATTGCCTGGTTGGGACACTCCGGCTCGCAGGCCCCACAACTGATGCATTCATCCGTAATCTTGTACGCCATCTGGAATATACCTCCTTATTTAACTCCTTATCTTTTTCGTTAATATACGATTTTGCTATAGGTAATTTTGCGTCTTAAGGGGGACTTTTTTCCTCAGTGCTTCAGCCACTGCTTTGGGGACAAGGTCGTCGATACGGCCGCCCAGACCGGCTACCTCCTTGAGCCGGCCCGAGCTAAGGAACTGGTATTGCAGGCTCGCCATTAAACAAACCAGCTCAACATCGGGAGACAGATTCTTGTTCATAAGTGCCATCTCACGTTCGTATTCAAAGTCGGCACCTATTCTAAGCCCACGCACTATCGCAATTGCTCCCACTTTTTCAGCAAAGTCAACGGTCAAGCCACTAAAGGACTCTACCTCAATGCTGGGTAGGTCAGCCAATGCTTGCCTTGTTAGTTCTACTCTCTCTTCAGTAGTAAATAGAAGGTCTTTAGCCGGAGTGTCATAGACCCCGATAACAACCTTCTGGAAAAGCTTGGCTGCTCTGATGGCAATGTCAATATGCCCGTTTGTTATCGGGTCGAAGGTACCTGGGTAGAGAGCAGTTGTCATGCCTTTCCCTCCTTTCGGTATACTGCTATGAAACTGTCGCCGTGGCGGTGCTCCTTGATCAGGTTTAATGAGGCGTAGGTTGAATCTAAAGTAAGGTGAGGGGAGTGAGTTACGATTAGTGTTGTCTCTTTCCCTACCAGTCTTGAGGTTGCCAGTTGCTCTATGAAGTTGCCTATAGACGAATCAGAGTAAGGCGGGTCCATCAGAATTATATTATACTCCTTATCGAGAAAGGAAAAGGCTTTTGCCACGCTGCAACAGTAAACATGAGCTTGCTCGGTGAGCTTTGCCTTTTCCAGGTTTTCCCTAATTATAGCACAACATCTCGGTTTACGTTCAACAAAATCAGCCCAGCCGGCTCCCCGGCTCAAAGCCTCAATACCTAAAGCTCCGCTGCCCGAGAACAGGTCTAGCACCTCTGTCCAATCACCGGTGACGTTTTCCAGGATAGAGAAAATTGCTCCTCTGACTAAATCTGTCGCCGGGCGGGTAGTGGTCCCCTTTGGTACTTTTAGCCGGTGCCCCTTGGCTTTGCCAGCAATAACTCTCATTACGGCGTATTGATAATAACCAGTTTTTGCAGGTATTGTCAATCCTCTATTTTATCCACGAGAGCCTGCACTTTTTTGCGGGCGTCTTTGATTAGCGGCCGGCCGTGACCCGAGCATAGAATATCGAAGTCCAGCCGGGCTATCTTTTTTATCGATTCTGCCGCCTGCGCTATATCGGTGCTCGCCATTTTGGGCGGGAGATAGAGGATTTTACCGTGGTTTCTTATAGCGTCGCCGACGATTACAAGCTTTTTATGGCGGGAGTAGAGACTGATGCTGCCCGGGGTGTGCCCGGGAGTATGGATAACTTCGAGGCCTCCGAGTGGTTCCAGCACCTCGCCGCCCGATAACTGGATATCAAAGTCGCTGAATTTAACGGAGATGGCCGACTGTACTTTTGAGGAAATCAGCTCCAGCGGCGGTGTGCGTATGGCTTCGGTAAGGGACGGCTGGGTTTCGGCATCGACTATATCAGCCCGGTGAATTGCCGTCTTTGCCGGTGTCAGCCGTTTCATTTCAGCCAGCCCGCCCACGTGGTCGATGTGATTGTGGGTGGAGATGATAAGGCTTATTTCCCGCGGGGAGCGCCCGATTTGATTAATGAAATCAATTATCTGAGGCGAGGTCCCGCGCAGTCCGGTATCGATAAGGGTTATCTCTTCCTCAGCGATAAGTATTACGTTCACTCCCCTGATGGTCAACTGGTACACATCGGGGATGACGGCACTGGTGCTGTATATCAGGCGGCGAATGTGTGGTAATAGCGTCATCTTTCTATTTGGCTGGATTTTAGACAAATTATACGGATAACCCACCCGGGCTATATCGTTTTCGGAGCCAGGTCATCAGTGCTGGCTGTACCCCATTCCTTTTTCCATTGAGTTTCGGTTAAGCCCAGTCTCCGGAAGATATCATCTATATAACGCAGGTAATACTGATAGTCGAAAAGCGGTTCAAGCTCCTCCGGCGGCAGACTGGCGGTAACTTCGGGGTCGGCTTTCAGGAGACCGAGGAATTTTCTGTTACCTTTCCATGCTTTCATAGCATTGCGCTGAACAAGCTCATAGGCTTTTTGACGGCTCAGTCCCTTATCGATTAGAGCCAGCATTACCCGCTGGGAGAAAATCAGCCCTTTTGTAAGCTCGATATTGCGCTTCATCCGCTGCGGGAAGACCTGAAGCCCCTTCATTACCGGGGTGAAAATGGAGAGTGAGTAGTCCAGCACCAGGCAGGAGTCGGGCAGTATTATCCGCTCGGTAGAGGAATGACTGATATCGCGTTCGTGCCACAGGGAGATGTTTTCCATCGAGGTCAGGGCGTAGCCTCTTGCCAGCCTTGCCAGCCCGCATACCCGTTCACAGAGTTCCGGGTTCCGCTTGTGGGGCATAGCCGATGAGCCGGTCTGTCCGGCGGCGAAGGGTTCTTCTACTTCCCGGGTCTCTGTTTTTTGAAGTCCTCTAATCTCGGTGGCGAACTTCTCCAGCGAGCTTGAAATCAACGCCAGGGTGGTAACAAACTGGGCGTGCCGGTCACGCTGCAAGACCTGGCTCGATACCGGGGCCGGAGTGAGCTTCAGCCTGGCGCAGGCTTTCTCTTCAACCTCCGGGGACAGCGTGGCGTAGGTGCCTACCGCTCCCGAAATCTTACCGACGGCGATAGCTTTCTTGGCTTCGTTAAGCCTTAGCCGGTTACGGTTCATCTCCGCAAACCAGAGCGCCATTTTCAGTCCGAAGGAGGTCGGCTCGGCGTGGACGCCGTGGGTCCGCCCCATAATCGGCGTGTATTTGTATTTTATTGCCTTTTCCGCCAGTACCGAAATAAGCTCCTTAATATCCTCGGTTAATATATCGGCTGCCTCGACCATCTGGAGGCTGAGGGCGGTATCTATTACGTCGGATGAGGTAAGGCCGAGATGAATGAAACGTGATTCGCTGCCCAGGCTTTCGGCGACGGCACCGAGGAAGGCGGTTACATCGTGATGGGTCTCTTTGAGAATTTCCTCCATCCGCTTGAGATTGACCCGTGCCATCTTTATCTTGGGTATAGCCTCTCTGGGGATAACGCCTGAGTCGGACCAGGCTTCGCAGACAGCGATTTCAACCTCGAGCCACTTGGCGAACTTGTTCTCGTCTGACCAGACCCTCTTCATCTCCGGTCTGGAATACCGCTCAATCATTTATTTTCTCCTCGAATTAATAGTTTTTATCTGATTTATAAAACCCTATCCCCCCGCCTGCCGAAGCCTCGTGCGGCGGGCAGGCCCGTATCCCCTTCCCCTTTGAAAAGGGAAGGGGAAGCTTCTTAGGAAGAGGGGGCTTCGCCCCTCTTCCCGCCCTGCTTTCCTTTGTCATTCCCGCGAAGGCGGGAATCCAGTAAATTGAGTCTGTAACTATATTAGTTTTCTGTATGTGGTTTTGTTGCAAGCACCTTGACCATTTTCTACTATTTTGTATTTGTAATGTTTACCGTTAAAATAATATATAATTCCATCGTGGTGGACTGTAGTTTTATTATAAGCGTTTAATACCCAACGAGGAATATTACCTTCGATTTTATCATACGAAATATCACCAATATGCTCCCAAGTTTCGCGTTTTAATTGTTCCTGGTATATTCTTTCGTCTTCTCGCCACCAGTTTTTAAATTTAATTAGCAAGTTCACTAATTTGCTCTTTTTATTAATTACCCTGTAGATTGTTTCTGTACTTTTCGTAAGCCTCCTGGATTTTATCATATTTCAGTCCTAAAATCTCAGCGGCGAGGTAGGCGGCGTTCTTGGCTCCGGCGGTGCCGATAG
>CAZOUZ010000056.1:0-10365 GCA_964583115.1 uncultured Dehalococcoidales bacterium | reverse complement strand
GGGTGAAACAAAAAGCACCACTTCCGCCACCCTTATCGAGAGACCGGAAACCCCGTGATTCAGTCCAGCCTTTTTACCCCCAGCGTTACCTGGTAACCGCTCAGCTTGTAGCTTTCTTTGAAGTCGACCTCTTCGGGTAGCCCTTCAATAAGCTGCCGTGACAGCGTTTCCTGCTTTATGTATCCGGCAAGGGCGGGTTCCGCCATTACCTGCTTTATATAATCGTCGCCCTCATAGCGGGTCTCGATGTGGTCGGCAATATCGAACCCCGCCGAGCGGCGCATCGTCTGGAGGCGGCGGACGATTTCCCGCGCCATTCCCTCAGCCTTTAGCTCGGGGGTAGTGAAGGTGTCTATGGCGACGGAGGAACCGCCGAAAGCCGTGGACGGGTAGCGTTCACTGTCAAGTCCGTCGAGGTTGTCAACTAAGACGATGTTCTTGACGTTGACCTCGTCTTTTATTTCGGAATCAAACCGGGTAATAGCTTTCTTCAACCAGCCGGCTTTTACCGGCAGTCTGATTTCACTGATTGGCTGGCGCACTTTTATATTGTTTTCGGTGCGCAGTGCCCTGACCTTGCTGACCAGCTCGGTGATAGAGTTGACGTCCCGGATAAGCTGCTCGTCAATCATTTTTTCGTCAGCCACCGGGAAATCGGTCAGGTGGACGCTCTCCGGGGCACCGGGGTCAACCGAGCAGACCAGGTTCCGGTAAAGCTCCTCGGCGAGGAACGGGGTAAACGGGGCAAGCAGCTTCGATAAGGTAACCAGGCACCGGTAGAGGGTGTTGTATGCCGAGAGCTTGTCGGTATCGTTCTCGCTCTTCCAGAAGCGCCGGCGACTGCGCCGGACGTACCAGTTGGACAGCACGTCGACAAAGGCGGCAATCTTCCAGGCGGCTCCACGCGGGTCGTAGTTTTCAAGGCCGGTATCCACGTCAACGATAAGCCGGTTGAGCTCGGAGAATATCCAGCGGTCCAGCTCCGACTGCGCTGACGAGTCCTGTTTCGGGTCGGGAACGAAGTTGTCAATATTGGCGTAGGTGACGAAGAACGAGTAGACGTTCCAGAGAGTCATCAGGAAACGGCGGGATATCTCGGCGATGGCGCTCTCTTCGAAGCGCATCGAGTTGCCTATCGGCACGGCGGTGTAGATGTACCAGCGCAGGGCGTCGGCGCCGTACTTTTTGACGATATCCCAGGGTTCGACCATATTCCCCTTCGACTTGCTCATTTTCTCGCCTTTAGCGTCGAGGATGTGCCCGTGACAGATAACATTCCGGAAAGACGGACGGTCGAAGAGCAGTGTGGATATGGCGTGCAGGCTGTAGAACCAGCCGCGGGTCTGGTCAATCGCCTCGCAGATGTAGTCCGCCGGGAAACGTCCGTCCTCAAGAAGCGTCTCGTTCTCGAAGGGATAGTGGGACTGGGCAATCGGCATCGCTCCGGAGTCGAACCAGCAGTCGATGACCTCCGGCACCCGCCGCATTTCACCGCCGCACTTCGGGCAGCGGTAGGTCACCTCGTCAACGAAGGGCCGGTGCAAATCGACAGGCTCTCTCAGTCCGCTGAACCCGTCCTTGCTCTTCAGGTCCTCCACCCCGCCGACGCAATCAAAATGGTTGCAGTCGGGGTTCTCGCATTGCCAGACGGGAAGCGGCGTGCCCCAGTAGCGCTCGCGGGAGAAAGCCCAGTCAACGTTGTTCTGAAGCCAGTCGCCGAAGCGGCCGTACTTTATGTGCTCCGGATACCAGTTTATCCGGTTATTGCCGGAGATGAGGCTGTCTTTTACCGCCGTAGTCCGGATATACCAGGTCTGCTTGGCGTAGTAGAGGAGGGGGGAATTGCAGCGCCAGCAGAAGGGGTAGGTGTGGCGGATTGTACCGGCGCGGTATAGCAAACCCCTATTTTTTAAATCTTCAATAACTAGAGGGTCGGCATCCTTAACGAATTTCCCGGAGAACGGGTAGTTGCCGATGAGGTTGCCCTTTAAGTCCACCTGGTGGACGAAATCGAGGTTATTGACCTGCCCTGCTTCGTAGTCGATTTCGCCGTAAGACGGGGCGACGTGGACGATACCGGTGCCGTCTTCCATTGAAACAAAGTCGCCGCCGATGACGCGGTAAGTCAGATTATCATCCGGCTCCTGTACCTTTAGCTCGGCGGTATTATTCTGGAAGCGCTGGCGTTCCACCCCGAAGTGGTGAGGATTGAAGAGGGGTTCATACCTTAAGCCGACAAGGTCGTTGCCCTCGACCTTCATTCGCACGGTAGAATCGCCCAGTTCCGCCGGCTCAAGCAAAACGGAAGCCAGGATGAGGTACTCCTTATCCGTTTCAACGACCGCATACTCATCGTCCGGCGCTACCGCCAGAGCGGTATTGCCCGGCAGCGTCCAGGGTGTAGTTGTCCACGCCAGCAGATAGGCGGGCTTGCCCGAGGACTTGAGAAGGCTGGAAAGGCTTGCTCTCACCTCCGAGCCCTGAAGCGATGGTAAATCAATCTTGAATTTTATGTAAACCGAAGGGTCTTCGGTATCGTCCTGGTAACCCTGGGCTACCTCGTGGGAGCTGAGCGAGGTGCCGCAGCGGGGGCAGTGGGGGGTTACCTTGTAGCCCTGATAGACAAGCCCCTTGTCCCACATCTGTTTTATCGCCCACCAGGCAGTCTCGATGTACTCGTTCTTCATGGTAACGTAGGCGTTCTCCAGGTCGACCCAGAAGCCGATGCGCTCGGTAATGTCCTCGAACTCCTTTATGTAACCGAGGACGCTCTTGCGGCACAGGGCGTTGAACTTTTCGATGCCGTACTCCTCAATCTGCTCTTTGCCGGAGAAGCCGAGCTGCTTTTCCACCTCCAGCTCAACAGGCAGGCCGTGAGTGTCCCAGCCTCCGATTCGCGGGGTGTAGAAACCCTTCATCGCCTTGTAGCGGGGGATAATGTCCTTGAAGATTCGGGGCATAATGGTATGGATACCCGGGCTGCCGTTAGCGGTGGGGGGTCCTTCATAGAGGACAAAGCGGGGCCCGCCCCGGCGTTTTTCAACGCTCTTTTCAAAGGTTTTTTTGTCCTTCCACAGACCGAGTATGTTTTCCTCAGTCTGCGGAAAGTTCGTTTTACTGCTTACCGGCTGAAACATCTATTCTCCTCAATATAAGTATGCTGTCCGGGGATATTTTTAACCTCTTCGGGCTTATGGGTTCCCGGAGGTTTTTGAAACTCCTCTAAAAAAACTTAAGTCTCGCCTTTAAGGGACGAGACTTTACCCGCGGTACCACCCTATTTCCCCGATAATATCGGGGCACTCTCTCAGGGCACAAAATTTATGCCCTCGTCAAAGATAACGGTTGACGGGACCGTCCAAGTCTACTTATCCCGATTTCATCGGGACTTTCGGTTGGCGGCTCGGGAGGGATTTTCAGGGGGCGGGCGTGTCTGCTTTCACCCTACCAGACTCGCTAAGCGTCCTTATCTCCCTTACTCTTCTCCGTCAAAGCCTTTTTCAAGATAAAGATTAACATAAAAAGGCAAATAAATCAATCAGTCCGAGTACTCTCTGGGCATTATAACCACCCGGCGGGAATCACCCTGGCCGATGCTCTCGGTGACAATATCAGGGTTGTCGGCAAGGGTGAGATGAATTATACGTCTCTCATAGGCAGACATCGGTTCAAGGGTGAAGGACTTTTCATTGGTGTGCACCTGTTCCGCCATTTGCAGGGCGAAGGACTGAAGTGCCTGGTAACGGCGCTTTTTATACCCTTCGACATCAACGGATATCGGCAACCATTCCCTCGTCCGGTGACCTACAATCAACCTGAGGATATATTGCAGGCAGGAAAGGGTCTGACCCCGCCTTCCGATGAGAATACCGAGGTCGTCCCCGCTTATATTAAAAACGATGGAGGGTACGGCTTCTCCCTCTTCTCCCTCGGCAGCAGGCTGGTCTTGAGGGAGTATCGGTTGGTCTTGGAATGTGATAGAGCCGCTCACGCCCATCAGGGAAATCAGCTTCTCCAGAGCGTCCCTGGCTACCTCAGCGGTGTCACCCTCTTCCTCCGGTGCCTCCGACAACAGTGTAACCCGGACTATCGCCTCATCGGAACCCAGGCCAAGAATGCCGGACTTACCTTCTTTTACGACGCTGACTTCTACTTGCTCCCGGCTTACGCCTAGTTGCTCTAAGGCTTGTTGGGTAGCTTCCTCCACGGTCTTGGCTCTTGTCTCCAGGCTCTCCATAATATGAACCTTCTTCCGGGGCAGCACTCGGCTCGAAAACGATATCGGCGCTTATGTCAGACTCTTCCAGAGGCTTCTTTTGCCGGGTGGTGCTCCCCTGAACTTTATTATCTTTTGCAGGCTTTCCCGTGCCCGTTGTAAAGCTAAAACCTCCCCATCCGCTAATGAAATACTGCAAAACAATTCTGATAGCAGTTGAAGTAAACCAGTATAGAGCCAGACCACTGGGGAAAGATATGCAGATGAAACCAAACATCAGCGGCATCATCCAGAGCATCATCTGGCTCTGCGCTCTCTGCTGGGGGTCGTCGGTTTGAGGCGTGGTCATCTTCTGCTGTAGCCACATCGAAGCTCCCACCATGACCGCCAGAATCAGGTTGGGTGCCGCCAGGTCGAGCCAGAGGAAGCTGCTCTCCAGCGGCACGCTTGAAAAAACTTCCGGCCAGGAGTAATAGAGGCGCTGGGAAAGGTTCAGGAAACCTTCCGGAGCGGTTGCCAGCAGGCGGATAATGGATTGGTAGAGGGCGATAAATACCGGCATCTGGACAAGCATCGGCACCAGGCAGCCGGTGGTGCTTACCCCGGACTCCTTCATCAGTCTCATCTGCTCCTGGGCGGCCCTTTGCTTGTCCTTGGCGTACTTCTTGCGGATTTCGGCAACTTCAGCCTGCATTGACTGCATTACCTTCTGCGACTTAAGCTGTTTCTTGGTAAGAGGATACATAAGGATGTTGACAACGATAGTCAGCACAATAATGCTCAGTCCGAAGCTATCGAACAGATAGCCCGTGAGCATTATCAGTATATTTATTACGGGATTAAGTATTACTAAGTCCCAGCCTTGACCAATCCACTCCAAGAGAAATCTACCTCACTAGTCGCTTTTTTCTAGCTTGATAACTATATTCCGTTTCGCACCCGAACCCGGGTCTACTTCGTACAGGAAGTTATCGGCGGTGTGTACATAGACCTTGCCCCCGGTTGTAGCGAGCGGCGCGTGAACTTCTTCATCTAAACTTAGAATCAACATTTCCTCATTATCCGTATCTATGGTATAAATCGTTGTTTTTTTCGGTCTTTCTTGTGTAGCAGCGACAACCAGTAAATCACCAACAATCACCGGAGATGAAGAAATCGGGCTGCCCAGGTCAATTTTGGCTACCAGCTTACCGTTTCCGGCATTAATCGCATAGACCTTGCCGTCAAGGCAGCCGGCATAAATGGTATTACCGTATATTACCGGTTTAGCCCAGAACCAGTTTCCCGGTTTATCCTTCTCCTCCCCGTTATCCGGGTATCTCCAGATTTCTTTGCCGGTTGCTGCGTTGACCGCATAGATATGCCTGTCGAAAGAGCCGATAAAAACGGTATTGTTGTGAATGACGGGAGTAGATACGATAGCTCCCCCTGTTTCAAAAGGTTCCTCCCACTTCTCCTTACCAGTCGTTGTGTTGATTGCGTAGAGTTTATTATCGAAGGAACCGATATAGAGTGTATTACCTTCTATTGCAGGAGTCGACCATATTTTATTCCCGATATTGAAAGGCTCTTTCCAGATACGGTCATCACCGGTTTCAGCATTCAGAGCGTAGACTTTTCCATCAGAGGAAGCGAAATAAAGATTACCCGATTCTATCAACGGTCCGCCAACGATATTGTCCAGGTAGCCATCACGCGGATAGACCCATCTTGTAGCACCGGTTTCATTATTGAAAGCGTATATCCTGCCGTTATAACCGGCTACGTAGACAAGGTCTCCGTTTATAGATGGAGAACCGTAAATGGCTATCGTCGTCGTTGCCTGCGAGCAACCGAACCAGCCTCCGGACACCTGCCCGGTCTCCAGCGGTGTTGCCCAGATAAGTCTGCCGTCTTCTATGGAGGCAGCGGCGATATTCCCTTCCATCGAGCCGACGAACAGGGTGTTGTTATCCGTTACCGCACCCGACCAGCCCTTGGGGACGACCATAGTCCCCCCGGGGCGGCAGCCGGAAAAGACAAGCGCGCTCAGGAGGATAACGAGCAGCAGCAGTGATACTCTTGTTATTAAATTTTTACTATCTTTGATGTTATTCATTTATTCAATACAACGGACTGAAAGCCCGTTGTCTTATGGCACGGGGTCATAACCGCCGGGGTTAAATGGATGGCAACTGGCGATACGCCGGGTGCCTAACCATACCCCTTTGAAAAAACCGTACTTTTCAATAGCCTCATAGGTGTACTGAGAGCAGGTCGGGATAAAGCGACAGGATGATGGTAAAACCTGCGACAGGCTCATCTGGTAGAGTCTAATCAGTGCTAAGGCAATCTTCTTCATTTTCCTTTGCTCTTCAGCCTTCAGGCGAGCCTCCTCTTCACTTCGTTCGTTAATTCTTTTACTCGCTGCCGCTTCCGGCTCTGACTTCGTCCAGCAGACCGTGCTCTTCTCCTGCCTCCAGCAAGCTTGCCCTGGACAACAGGCCCTCGACTGCTTTTTTCAGGCTGGCGTAATCGGCGGTGGCTGCTGCCGGGCGGACGATAAATACGATATCCCAGGCCGGTATCAGTGGCATTGTCCGCAAGATTTCACGGAGTAAGCGCTTCATTCTATTTCTTATTACTGCATTGCCTACCCTTTTGCTAACCGAGAAGCCGTACCTGGATAAAGTCAGGTCATTAGGTAAAGCTTTCATTACCAGTAAATTTGAAGCCCACGAGCTACCTTTACTATAAATCGATGCATATTGCTGCGGCTTGTTAAGACGTTCTTCTCTCCTCATCACTCCACTTCCCATGTTCAACAGCGAAGACGCTATTTCAGCATCAGACCACTGTCAAACGCTTACGTCCCTTCAGGCGTCTCGCTTTCAGGATAGCCCGTCCTGCCCGCGTACTCATTCTTTTCAAAAAGCCATGCTCGCGCTTGCGCGGAATTTTCTTCGGTTGATAAGTTCTTTTTGGCACTCCAACCCCTTATTAAGATTAAAATAATGGCAAAGAGAGGATAGGAGGATTGCGATTAGCGTATCGGGCTAATCGGCTGCGACAACATTCCCCACCTTACGCATATGAGCCGGCACATACGGCAGCAAAGCTAAGTGCCGAGCTCTCTTTATAGCCGTGGCTAAGATGCGCTGATGCCTGGCGCAGGTGCCGGTCCTGCGTCGCGTTGCTATCTTCGCTCTGTCAGATATATAGCCGCGTAATTTATCAGGGTCCTTGTAGTCTATCTCCCTGACCTTATTGACGCAAAAGGCGCAGACCTTACGTCTCGCTACGTATCTCGGCTTGTTCCATCTCTTGCTCTTCACTTTTGTCGGTTTTCTTCTTGCCACTTATTCTATACTCCCTGCTCCTGAATCGATAGTTTTTGAATTCCATTAAAATGGAATGTCATCCGGTTCCAGTTCGTCAGTTCCGCCCACTTCAGCCCCGCTTATTTCGGACTTCTCCTCAGGGAGTTGAGCCGAGGACTGCCTGTCAAGAAAACTTACTCTATCGGCTACTATTTCATTCCGATAGCGTTTTTGCCCGTCCTGGCCTTCCCAGGAATGGCTGTGCAGCCTGCCTTCGACGTAGACCAGCCTGCCTTTAGCCAGGAACTGGTTGCATTGTTCGGCAAGTCTGCCCCAGGTTACTACGGTAAACCACTCCGTTTCCTCTCTGCGTTCGCCATCGGAAGTGGTGTACCTCCGATTGGTGGCGACGCTGAATGAGGTTACCGGTCTGCCGTTAGGGGTGAAGCGCATTTCAGGTTCGCTGCCGAGGTTGCCAATAATTATCATTCTATTTACGCTAACCATTGTCTCAAAGCTCCTTTTGCTCTCCTCATGCACTCGGAAGAAATAGTCTTCCTCCCCGTTAACTATCCAATTTAATCAGCAGGTGCCTCAGAACATCCTCGGAAATTTGCAGATTTGCCTCCAGTTCTTTACCCTGCGACGGCTCTATTTGTATTTTTGCCAGTACGTAGTTGCCCTCAATGCAGTGCTTTATCGGGTAGGCCAGCCTTCTTTTTCCCCAGCGTGCTATATCTGAAACAGCCCCGCCCTTCTCGGTAATGAACCGGCTTAAGTTGTCTAACGTAGCCTCAAATTGTTCCTCGCTAAACTCGGGATTGATGATTAGTGTAAGTTCGTAGTCTCGCAAATATTTCCTTTCCTCTGCCGTTACTTTTTTCAGATATTATTTTGTAGTTCACGGAAAATTATGTCGCATTATACCATACAATGCGGAATGTAAACAATATGCCTGCTTGACGGGTGAGCAAACCGGAATAAGGCTGAGGTTATTGATAGAAAGAAGCGATGTGGTAAGAAGTTGATAACCCCCGCCAGGCAAAAGGTTACTTTTGTTATCCGGCCCGGAGAGCATAATAGTGGTGCCGTAAATCCGAATAACCGTCAGGTGAGCGGAAGAAGAGGTCCATTTTTCGACCCCTTAAGGCAAATGAACGTTTCGCAGTCTTTCACCCCGTCAATATGGGGAAGAATTTTTGTTACGAATTCGGAAAGATAGTCTATAGACCGAAATCGGACTCCTGCTATGATGTCATAGCGTCCGACGGTGGTTGCCACCCATTTGACCTCCGGCTGTTTGGAGAGTTCCTGGAGGGTTGAATCCAGCTTTTCGGGGATTATATCGATGGCAATGACGGCAGGTAGCGGGAAGCCGAAATTTGCAGGGTCAACTACTCCGACGATATGTAATAAATCATTTTCTAATAATTTTTTAATCCTGCGCCTGACGGTAGCAGCGCTTATATCGAGATGTTTTGCTATCTGCTTGCTAGTTTGCCGTCCGTCCTGCCCAAGCAGCCGAACAATTTGCTCGTCTATATGGTCGGTCTTGTTCATATTGAGTCATTATAGCATATTGCAGCCGATAAAAAAAACCAGTAATTATTATTGGTTAATCACTAAACTGATATGGTTAATATGTTGACAAAATTCCTGATATGTTATACGATTTTGGGCACGATACGATAATATTTTGTAAAACGGTGTACAAACTGCGGGAAATAGGTCGAAAACAGGAGGCGCAATTAACGTAAGATATATATAAGTAGTAAGTCGGGAAGTCTTAATATTTATGAGGAGGTGTAGTTTTATGCTGAAGAAGATTGCGTGGTTGGTGGTAAGCTGCTTGATGGCGTTGTCTCTGGTAATAGCGTCCTGCGGTCAGGCGGCGGTAGAAGAGGAGGAAGAAGAGGAGGAAGAAGTAATAAAGGAAGAAGAAGAGGAGGAAGAGGAAGAAGAGGAAGGCGAAGAGCTCTTATCTCCGGAAACGCCCAAATATGGAGGTCAGATAACCTTTATCGCCCCAGAACCGATGGGCTTTGACCCTGCTTATACTCTATCGGTAGAGTGCCGTACGGCTTTCATCACCAATGATGAGTTGCTGAAAGCTGATTGGTCAAAGGGTCTTTCGGGAACAGGAGAGACCGACTGGACCAACGGTTTTGTCGGACGTACCGATCTGCTTGCTCCTTCGCTGGCTACAAGCTGGGAAATGCCCGATGATGAGACCATAGTATTCAATTTACGTGAAGGAGTCCGCTTCTGGGATAAGTCACCGGCAAACGGTAGAGAGTTTGTCGCTGAGGATGCTGCCTGGGCAATAGAACGCGAGTGGACAGCTCCGATGGGATTCCTCCGTGTTACCAATTCACCTCCAGACCATCTGATATCTGCAACCGCTACAGACAAGTACACTCTTGAGCTCAAAGTCCCGGCTCACGTACAGGGTCTTCAGTGGGTGCTGAATGGCGCGCAGCTTCATTTCTACGCACCAGAAGTGGTTGATGTGTATGGTGATATGAAGGACTGGCGGAACCAGAGCGGCACCGGCGCCTTCATACTGACCGATTACGTTAGCGGAAGCTCTCTGACCTTCGAGAAGAACCCGAACTACTGGGACAAAGACCCGGTTACCGGACTACAGATACCCTATGTAGATACTCTCAAACAGCTACTTATTACCGATAAATCGACCCAGTTGGCGGCGGTTCGTACTGGTAAAGTGGATACCTCTGTGGGTGTAAGCATTGAATGGGAAGATGCTGAACTGCTGTTGAAGCAGTCACCTGATTTGGAACAGTACATTGTTAACGGTGCTGACAACCACCTCTATTTCAGGGTTGATAA
>CAZOUZ010000055.1:0-10419 GCA_964583115.1 uncultured Dehalococcoidales bacterium | reverse complement strand
AGGTAAGCCCTGACATTCTCAAACCTATCCTCGAAGTGGCGCTTTTCCTGTTCCTGCCAGAAAGCTACATAGTTTCTGTTGGAGCTAAAGGGCGGGTCAATGTAAATAAGGTCTATACTGTCATCTGGTATTTCTTCTAGCTTTACTAGACAATCACCGCAGTAGATAACGTTGGTATCCACTTTTTCCTCCAAACATACGTTACTTGAACAGGTGTTTAAGAGGAGCGAAACTCCTCTTTTTTATTCTTCCCCCTTCCCTTATCAAAGGGAAGGGGGTCAGGGGGATAGGTTTCAGCTTATTTTACCACTATATTTACCAGTTTGCCGGGGACGTAGATTTCTTTGACCGTTGTCTTGCCTTCCAGGTGCGCTTTTACTTTCTCGCTCCGGCGGGCTTTTTCTTTAGCCTCGTCCTCGGTTATGGACGCCGGGGCGGCAATGCGGTCGCGCAGCTTGCCGTTCACCTGGACAATCAGGGTAATCTCTTCTTCTTTAGCCAGTTCCTCATCCCAGCCGGGCCAGTCCTGGTTATGGATGCTGTACTCATGCCCGGTCAACTGCCACAACTCCTCGGCAAGGTGGGGAGTGGACGGAGCCAGAAGCAGGAGCAGGTTTTCCAAAGCCTCTTTCCATACCGGGTCGGCAACGCTGCCGTCCTCCTTCACCCTCGCCAGGTAATTGGTGAACTCCATAAGCGCCGCCACCATAGTATTGAACCGCAGCCTTTCAATGTCGCCGGTTACCTTCCTTATAGTCTGGTGAACGACACGCTGCAATTCTATATCCGCTTTTTCTCCGGCGGACTTCAGCTCATACGGCTCAAGCACAAGGTTCCATACCCGTTTAAGCCAGCGGCTTATACCGCTGATACCGCTGTCATTCCACTCACCGCCCTGCTCCCAGGGGGCGATGAACATCAGGTAGGCGCGCACGGCATCCGCACCCAGCTCACTCACATACTCGTCCGGGTTAATCACGTTACCCCGCGATTTGCTCATCTTCTGCTTATCGGCGATAATTACCCCCTGGTTAAAGAGCCGGGCAAACGGTTCGTCAAACTCTACAAGCCCTATATCCCTGATTGCTTTGAAGAAGAACCGGGCATAGAGCAGGTGCATCACGGCATGCTCGGCACCACCGGTATAAAGGTCCACCGGCATCCAGTATTTAATCTTTTCCGGGTCAAAAGGCGCCGAATCGAAGTGCGGGCTGGTATAACGCAGGAAATACCAGTTCGAGCACATAAAAGTGTCCATTGTGTCCGTTTCCCGCTTTGCCGGAGACGAACACTGCGGGCAGGTGGTATTTACAAACTTCTCGTTATACTTCAGGGGAGACTCGCCGGTGGGTTTGAACTCGGCGTCCTCGGGCAGCAGCACCGGCAGGTCTTTCTCAGGCACCGGGACTATGCCGCACTTCTCGCAGTAAATCATCGGTATCGGCGCTCCCCAGTAGCGCTGGCGGGAGATAAGCCAGTCGCGGATTCGATAAGTTACCGTTCTGCCTCCCCGGTCATTCTCCTCCAGGAAATCGCACATCGCCTCGATACCCTGCTGGCTGGGCATCCCGTTAAACTGCTCCGAATTCACCATCGTACCCGGTTCGATATAAGCCTCTTCGAGCTCTCCACCCTGCCAGTCCGGTGGTGCAATCACCACTCTAATCGGTATGTCATACTTCCTGGCAAAAGCGAAGTCGCGCTCGTCATGCGCCGGCACCGCCATAACGGCGCCGGTGCCGTAACTCAGCAGCACGTAGTCGGCAATCCAGATAGGCACTTTTTCCCCGTTTACCCTGTTTATGACGTAAGCGCCGGTAAAGACTCCGTCCTTTTCCTTTTCCGTTGACAGACGCTCTATCTCGGTCTGCCTTCGCGACCGGGCAACATACTCCTCGACCTCGGCCTTTCTTTCCGGTGAAGTCAGTTTAGCCACCAGCGGGTGCTCCGGCGCCAGCACCATAAAGGTGACGCCGAAAAGCGTATCGGGACGGGTGGTGAAAACCCGGATTTCCTTCTCTTCAACACCGGGATGGTCGAGACCGAAAGAGATATCGGCACCGGTGCTCCTGCCCACCCAGTTCCGCTGCATTATCTTTATCCGCTCCGGCCAGTCGATACCGTCATGCTGCATAAGCTCATCGGCATATTTGGTAATGCGGAAGAACCACTGCTCAAGGTCACGATGGGTCACCGGAGTGCCGCAGCGCTCGCAGACACCATCGCCGACAACCTGTTCGTTAGCCAGCACCGTCTGGCAGCTCGGGCACCAGTTGACCGGAGCTTTACCCCGGTAGGCAATATCATTCTCATAGAATTTCAGAAATAACCACTGCGTCCACCTGTAATACTCGGGCAGGCAGGTAATCACCTCCCGGCTCCAGTCATACATAGCACCGATGCTTTCCAGCTGGCGGCGCATATTGTCTATGTTCTGCATTGTCCAGGTGTAAGGGTGAATGCCCCGGTTGATGGCGGCGTTCTCGGCGGGAAGCCCGAAGGCGTCGAAACCCATCGGATGGAGCACGTTGTAGCCCTGCATCCGCATAAATCTGGCGCGGACATCCGCCGGCACCTCGGCATACCAGTGGCCGATGTGAAGGTCGCCGGAGGTATAGGGGAACATTGTCAGGGCGTACCACTTGGACTTCGTACCGTCCTCGACAACCTGGTATAACCTGTCCTCACTCCACTTCTTCTGCCACTTTTTTTCGATTTCCCGTGGGTTGTACTTAGCCGCCATTTTTATCCTTTACTCTGCCCGTCGTTTTATCGCTCTTCCGTATTTAAGAAGCCAAACAAAAGCGCTCCATTTGAACATATTACACTCTTGCCGAACCGCTTTCAAGTATTCATATTGACAAACCATCACTCAGGATGATAATTTATCTGCTATAGACTCTCCCCGGGGAAAAACAGGACCCAACGCCTGCCCCGGAGAGACCCGTTCTCTTACCGGTAGCAAAGGAGGTACTTATCAGTGAGCAAGGTAATGACCATGAAAGAGGCAATCTCGAAGTACGTGAAAAGCGGGGACTTATTGTTTGTCTCCGGAGCCCAGCACGGAGAGCCGGCGGCGGCGACATATGAGATAATACGGCAGAGAATCGACCACCTGACTCTGGTATGCGCGCTGATGAACTCGGCTACGCTCATGGTAGGCGAAGGCTTGATAGACAGAATGATAACCGGATACTCTCAACAGGATGACAAGCGCAGCTATGCTAATACCAAAGCCAGGGAAAATAACAAGACGCCGGTCTATGAAGAATATTCCCACTTCGGAGTAGCTCTGGCGCTTTTCGCCGGATATGTCGGCATACCTTTCATGCCGACAAGATGCATGGTAGGTTCCGATATGCCCAAATACAACGAAAACATAAAATCTATAAAGGACCCGTTCTCCGGGGGCAACATCGGCGTGGTCAAGGCAGTGGTACCGGACGTCGGCATTATTCACGTCCAGAGGGCCGACGCCGAAGGGAACGCCCAGAAATGGGGCAGCCTCGGTGTCGACCAGGAAGGCATAAATGCCAGCAAGAAGATTATCGTCACCACGGAAAAGATTGTCGACTCCGAGGTTATCAGGCGGGACCCGAACCGCACCATTATCCCCGGTTTCCGGGTTAGCGCCGTCGTGGAGCAGCCCTGGGGCGCTCACCCGATGCACCTCGCCGGCTGCTACAACGGCGATATGTTCGGTATGATGATGGACCTCCGAGGAAAAGAAGGCTACGAGACCTACGTAGAGAAGTACATCTACGGTGTTAAAGACTGGGACGAGTATCTCAGGTTAAGAAAAGAAGCCAAGGGGCAAGAATACTTCGATAACCTGGCGATAAAAGAACCCATAAAGAGCGAACCGATTATTCACGGTTTTTAGGGGGTAAGAGAATGAATATGGAAAATAAAGATGCAGGTTATGACGCCGCCGACCAGATGATTATTTCCGCAGCCCGCCAGATTAAAGATAAAGAGGTCGTATATGTCGGAGTGGGGCTTCCGATGGTGACCGCCCTGCTGGCAAAACATGCCCACGCCCCTGACTGCACTATCGTCATTGAAAACGGTACTGTCAGGAGCTCTCTCTTTCCGCTACCGGCAGCCACGGACACCCTCGGCGTGCACAAATATGCCGACCTGCTGACAAGCCTGTTCTACGTGAACTGCCTGGGACAGGCGGGTTATATCGACCTCGGCTTCCTGGGCGCCGGACAAATCGACAGGTACGGAAATCTTAATGATACGGTAATCGGCGATTACTACGACCCGGTACTCCGGTGGCCCGGCAGCGGCGGAGCTAACGATGTAATGAGCATCTGCAAGCGGACAGTAACCATAGTAAGGCAGAGCAAGAGGAGATTCCCGGAGAAAGTCGACTTCATCACCTGTCCCGGATACCTTGACGGGAAACCGGGGCAGCGAGAAGAAGTAGGCCTGAGACCGGGCACCGGCCCGGCAGCGGTTATTACCGACCTCGGCTATTACGAGTTCGAGAACGGCGAGATGGTGCTGAAGTCGATTCACAGCGGCGTGGGAGTAACACTCAACAAGGTGAAAGCCGAGGTAGGCTGGGACTTAAAGATTTCCCCGGACCTGAAGGACACCGAGCCGCCTACCGAAGAAGAACTGCGTATCTTCCGCGAAGACGTCGACCCTGAGAAAGTATGGGTCGGCGGCAAGCGGGCTATGAGACCAGTGGAAGAGGAAGGGAAATAAAACATCGAAGTCAGGGCTTATAAGAGGGGCTTAAAAGCCCCTCTTCAGGTTTTGGCTGATAAACTTGTTTTAAGAGGAGAAAATGCCAGTTGCTGACCTTATCCTGAAAAACGCAAGGGTGATAACCGTAGACCCTGGCAGGCCTGCCGCCGGACTGGTGGCGGTCAAGGGCGACAGGATTCTACTTGCCGCCGGCAGCGAAAGCCTTGAATCGGTAAGGGGACCCGGAAGCAGGGTGATTGACTGCCAGGGAAAGACCCTTGTACCCGGGTTCAATGACGCCCACTGCCACGTTTTCTCCCTGCTGAGAAAGCTGCTCAGCATTGACCTCAGTCCGCCATCGGTAAAATCCATCGATGATATAAAGGCAGCCATCCGGAAGAAAGCTATAAATACCCCCCCGGGCCAGTGGATTACCGGCACCGACTATAACGAATTCTACCTCGCCGAGAAACGCCACCCTACCTGTAAGGAGCTTGACGAGGCGGCTCCCCACCACCCGGTAGTCCTGTCCCACCGTTCCCTGCACGCCTGCGTGCTGAACAGCCTGGCGCTTTCCCTCGCCGGCATTACCGGGGAAACGGAAGAGCCTCCCGGCGGGCACATCGACCGCGACCTCGACACCGGGGAACCGAACGGTCTCCTTATCGAGATGCTGGGACATATCAGAGAAAAGGTAATGCCGGCTATATCCGAAGCCGAGTTGACCAGAGGCGTAACCCTGGCCAACCAGCGTTATCTGTCCCAGGGGCTTACCTCCGTACAGGACGCAACTTACGTCAGCGACTACAAAAGGTGGCAGCATTACATCCGATTTAAAAATGAAGGTATATTGAAGAGCCGGGTATCAATGATGTGCGGCGTTGATACCATGGGCGAGTTTCTGGAAGCAGGACTGGTTTTCGGCTCCGGCGACAGCCAGTTACGTCTCGGCGGGGTCAAGATAGTGCCCAGCCTGATATCCGGGGAGCTGTACCCTCCCCAGCCGGAGCTAAACGAGCAGGTCCTCAAAGCCCACCGGGCCGGTTTTCAGGTCGGCATTCA
This sequence comes from uncultured Dehalococcoidales bacterium, assembly GCA_964583115.1. Lineage (GTDB taxonomy): Bacteria > Chloroflexota > Dehalococcoidia > Dehalococcoidales > UBA2162 > CAYVOV01. The sequence goes on along the minus strand of CAZOUZ010000055.1, from coordinate 4,656 downwards.
CGCTATCCAGGACAGCATGGTGGAAGCCGTTATCAATGCCTTTGAGTACGTCCGGAGCCAGGTCCCTCAAACCGAACTGCGCCACCGCATCGAGCACTGCTCCGAGTGCCCTCCCCACCTGCTTGAGCGGTTGAAAGAGCTTCAGCCGGTAATCGTTACCCATCCCCTTTTCACCTACTATAGCGGCGAAAGATATCTGGCTATGGTGCCGGCGGATAGAATACAGTGGCTGTACCGGTTTAAATCTCTCCTCGACTGCGGCTTGACCGTTGCCGCCAGCTCGGACTCCCCGATAGTCCCGGAAAATCCGCTTACCGGCATATATGGTGCGGTCACCAGAAAGACCGAATCAGGGCAGCAGCTTCAACCCGAAGAATGTATTTCAGCCGCCCAGGCGCTGGCTATGTATACGATAAATGCCGCTTATGCCTCTTTTGAGGAAGATATAAAAGGCTCCATCACTCCGGGCAAGCTGGCAGACCTGGTGCTGCTCAGCGGCGACCCGACAAATACACCGCCGGATGAGATAAAAGATATAAAGGTCGAGATGACAATAATCGGCGGCGAAATCGTCTGGGAAGCCTGAATTAATTATCCAATCTCACCCCCTTAATTTCCCCTCTCCCCGACACAGTCGGGGAGAGGGGAAATCCCAAAAAAGACTTGTCATACTCCCGTAGTCTCTCTTTTTTATCTATTCCCACCCTCCGCTCTTAAGGTAGTTAGAGGGAGGTGGGATTTCCATTAAAAAATCAGGCTTGCAAAGGCCGCCTGCCGAGTCTTGACTTGCCACCCGTGAACGCTTAAACTGGGTATTGGAGAGAGAGAAGATGCCTATATACGAATATGTGTGCACCGAATGTGAAGAAAAGTTCGAACTATTGCGCCCCTTCAGCAAGGCAGACGAGGTAGCTGAGTGTCCTCACTGCAAGCATGATTCTGAACGGGTGCTATCTAAGTTCTGCTGCGTCTCTGTGAACGAGAGCGGAGTAACTTCCTCCATAGCCGGAAGCTCCTGCGCCAGTTGCGGTTCCTCGAACTGCGCCGCCTGCGCAATGAATTAGCTACAAAGTGCTCTAAGGAGGTGGAATATGCTTCTCGCCGCCCAGATACTCCTGATAATCGCTGGTGTTTTGCTCCTGTACGATGCGGTACTTATGATTACTCACCGCCCCAATCCCATAAAGGGATGGCCTCTGCCCTGCCCCGTTTCCCTGATTGCCTTAGGGCTGGGGATTATTCTCCTCAGTATCGCAAACTTCTAAGACGCCACAGAAAAGAATGCCGGATAGGTAATAGCCTTAACTTTCAGGTTTTGAATGACTTCTTCACGCACCGGAGTTGCTAACCTGCCTCTCCACTACGGCAAAGCGCCCCGCTGGCTCTTTGACCGCATGGTCAAGCTCGCCCGCGAAATTACAATCGTCATCGTTGCCGATTCCGGTGCCGAAGAGATGCTCCGGCGCCTCTCTCACCCCTACTGGTTCCAGGCTTTCGGCTGCATTCTGGGTTTCGACTGGCATTCGAGTGGTGTTACCACCACCCTCTGCGGCGCCCTGAAGGAAGGGATAAAAGGACTGGAACAAGACCTCGGCTTTTTCGTCGCCGGGGGCAAGGGCAAAACTTCACGAAAAACACCTGCCGAACTGGAGCACTGGGGAGAGCTGCTCTCGATAAATCCATCGCCGCTGGTGTACGCCAGCCGTATGTCGGCAAAGGTGGACAGCTCTGCCGTCCAGGACGGCTACCAGCTTTACCACCACAACTTCTTCTTCACCAGAAGCGGCTCGTGGGCTGTCGTCCAGCAGGGCATGAACGATGCCGCCCGCTACGCCCGCCGCTATCACTGGCTGGGAGAGGCGGTAACCGACTATGTAAACGAACCTCACTCCGCCGTCCTCTCCGAGACAAGAGGGCAGGCGCTGAACCTTGTCGCCGGGGAAAGCGACCGGGCTAGAGACACGATTGCGGAAATAGCCGCGCAGGAGAAGCCGGAAAACATCATGGCCGAACTGAAAAAGATTAAGACCCTGAGCCTGCCGGCGCACCACTACCTGAGCACCGAAGACCTGCATCCCGATAGCCTGAAACGGATTATCCTCAGCACCTATGAGCGCCAGCCGGAGGACTTCGAGCACCTGCTCGGCCTGCCGGGGGTGGGGGCAAAAACAGTCCGCGCCCTCAGCCTGATTTCCGAGCTTGTCCACGGAGTCCCCCCCAGCTACCAGGACCCAGCCCGCTACAGCTTCGCCCACGGAGGCAAAGACGGCATCCCCTACCCGGTAGACCGCAAGACTTACGACCAGTCGATAGAGCTTTTGAGAATAGCCATAGGCAGGGCAAAACTGGGGATTAAAGAAAAGAACGAGGCGATGAGCAGGCTGAAAAGACTGGAGTTCCGCAAAGACTCTATCTAACGATTACAAACAGGTCAAGCGTCCAGAATTTCTGGTCGGCATCGATTTCCCAGGGCCGGCTGTACTCCAGAGCTATTGTGCTATTTCCCGTATTAAGCGCCCGAAAAGTCCATACTTCCTCAGCGGAGGCATCCAGGACGCCTTTACCCCACACCTCGTGGGCAACCTGTTTCAGCACCGTTCCATTGCTTATCTCCGTCTTCTCAGACCACAAAAAACCCGCTGTCGGGGAGGTGCACAGGGTCACCGTAAAGGTACTGCCTTTCACAACCTCCAGCTCCCGGCTTGCAGCAGGCTGCTCCCTGAACTCATCACAGGTAATTTCCAGAGAGACTTCCTGCGAGTTGTTACCGCAGCCGGGCAGGCAGACGGCTAGCAGCATTACGACACAAAAAACAATGAGAGTTCTATGTTGCATTTGAAGTATTCTGTGAACGGCGCTAGCTAATTAAAGCAGATTAGAGGTGGACTGGCAAGCCTCTGATACGGGGAATTTTCATTTATGCTTTATTGTTGAAGCGCCGGATACATCAGGCGTGCCCATATCGGGGTTTCCGTAGAAATAGAGCCTTGAGGCGCCGCTCAGCTCGGAATCCAGCTCTCCCTTCACATTTAAGGTTGCTTCACTGGCTCCGCTTAGCTCAACTTCAGCGTTTTGAAGGGAGAAATCAGTCATATCCGCCCTGCTGGCTCCGGACACATCGAGCACCATATCCTCTGCCGAGCCTGCCAGCTCGACACTGCTCGCCCCCGATACCTCGATTTCGATATCGGTAGCGGTCATATTACCGCTGACCCTGCTGGCTCCTGACACCTCGAACGCGGCATCACCGAATCCACCGTTTACAATCTCCAGGGTGCTGGCTCCGGACACATCGAGGTCAAAATCATGTGTCGAACTGAACCCGGTAATAGTGCCGCTGGTTGCCCCTGAAAGCTGCAGCTCATAAAGAGCAGGCATCGTAATTTCAGCCTTCAAGGTCTTCGCTCCCATGGTGAAATCGGTAAAGATATGTTGCGGCTTCAGATAGATTTTTAGTTCCTGGCCTGACCTGGTAACTTCGACATAATCGAACAGGCTCTCGTCGGCACTGATAACCACACTGAACGAGTCCGACCGGGTTATTTCGACCTCAAAGGCGCTGCCGACATCAACACTGGTAAAATCGGTAAAGTCCTTTTCTTCCGTAATTACCTCTTCCGCAGCGACAGTCCCGCCCGAGCCATTCAACTCACACCCTGCAAATATGGCTGGCACTACTAAAACGGCTGCCAGTATCAGCGGAACAATAGCTTTTCTCATAATTGACCTCCCGGCGTTCTCCGGTCACCTTTTATTGCCTAATAATATGACATCTATTGCTGAAAATGCAAAGCCTTTTTTGTTAAAACAAGATACCCCCCGGCTGCTCCGCCCAGAACGGCTGCTGCTGCTGCCGTTCCCAGGGCACAGAGCAGAGCCGCATCGTACCAGAAACCGGAGGGAAAGAGCATAACCATATAGCCCTCGGCAGACCAGAACTCATTGGTGAAGCTGATAAGGTGAAACTGCAAGAAAAGCCAGTCGAAGTCCAGCAGCATCCCCAGCCACAGCGCCAGCATAATCGCCAGAGTGATACCGCTACCCCAGACTACCCCCCATGCCAGCCTCCGCCAACGCCTGCGCCGCCAGAGGCAAAATACGCTGTAGCCGAGAACGTAAATCAGGGTGCCAAGCAAGATGAAATAGTCCAGCCGAAAAAGCCCCTTCACGTCTTTCATGTGGACTATCTCTTCCTGATTGAACAAAACAAAGGGCTTGCCGTCTTTCTCCAGTGTAATATCAACCAACTCCTCGCCGGAGTTAAAGTATGAGATAAGACTCCTGGCTGCCTTCTCAAGCTCCGGCTCGGCCAGGCCGGTGGTGCTGCTGACATCATATTCACTGAAGCCGTATTTATAGAGCCAGAGGCTATTGGCGGCGCAGCCAATACTGGCTGACAGCAGCAGCAGCGGAATGCACAATATGAATATCCATCTGGCGGCAAGATTTAATAATTTCATCATCCTTCCAGAATTTTACACTTTCAAGCTTCAAAAGCATAGTTTTATTCCCCACCTCACCACCCGTTTTATATCTATTCCCACCCACCACCCTTTAAGGGAGATTAAGAGGGGCAAAGCCCCTCTTAATCTCCCCGGAAGGGCAGCAGGCAGAAATAGATTACTATAGGGGAAAGAGAAGGCATTATATAATTCA
>CAZOUZ010000054.1:0-10522 GCA_964583115.1 uncultured Dehalococcoidales bacterium | reverse complement strand
CTTCTTATTCATCTTGACATAGCGGCACAGTCTGACTAAAATGGGGATGATACTATAGACCTGACTGTTATAGTCCATCGGGGTATTACAGACGGGTAACAAAGGAGTTGATGCTAGTGACTGGAGTGGTAGCTGGTGACAACGAGAGCTTTGAGAGTTTGCTCAAGCGTTTTAACAAAAGGGTGCAGCAGGCTGGTATTCTCTCCGAGATAAGGCACGGGGAATACTTTGAGAAACCGAGTGTTAAACGCAAGCGGAAAGAGGCAGCTAAGAAGCGTAAATCCGCCAAGGTATCGTCAAGATAGAAAACAGGTCTTTGATAAAAGGTTAGAGTGGAAGTTAACTTAAAAGAGAAGCTGAATGACGAGCTGAAGCGGGCGATGAAGAGCGGGGATACGGTGCGGCGCTCGGTTTTAAGACTCGTCTTATCAGCCGTAAATAATGCTGAAATTGCCAAGCGGGCTGCTCTTGAGACCGGTGACGTCCTCGGTATTCTCTCCAAGGAGGCGAAGCAGCGGGAAGAGAGCATCGAAGCCTTCAAGCAGGGGAACCGCCAGGACCTGGTTGATAAGGAAGAGGCAGAGCTGGCTATCATTAAAGGGTATTTGCCTCAGCAGATGACGCGGGATGAGGTTGTGGCTGAAGCCCGCCGGATTATTGAGGAAGTCGGGGCGCAGGGACCCCGTGATAAAGGAAAAGTTATGCCCAGGCTTGTCGCTGAGCTTAAGGGTAAGGCGGACGGGCGTGAGATAAATGAGGTGGTAACTGAATTACTTGGTTCTTAGACCGTTTATGCAGAGACTTTTAAGCTTGAATCCATGCAGGAGTAATTGTTCGGGGGGGCGTTAGCCCCCTTTAATAGTCTCCGTTTATTGAAAGGTAGCCGATGCATAGAATAGAAGTTAGTCTGAAAAATCACCTGCCGGATGCCAGGGGCGACGGTCTGGTAAAGGATATCCATGACCTCGGCATAACCACCGTCTCCGGAGTCCGCGTTGTTGATATATACTGGCTGGATGCGGATTTGACGGATGGTGAACTGGACCTGATTAGCCGGGAACTCCTGGCTGACCCGGTAACTCAGGATTACCGCTGTGACCCGACTTCCTCTCCTGAAAAAGGGACGGGAAGCAATCGCCATACCGTTGAGGTCGCCTATAATACCGGTGTTGTCGACCCCATAGAGGAGAGTATCCTTAAAGCGATTCGCGACCTGGGTGTCGGCGGTGTCCGGGCGGTTAAGACAACGAAGCGCTACCTGCTTCAGGGGGAACCGAGTAATGACCAGCTTGATGCCATTTGCAGCCGGCTTCTCGTCAATCCGATTATCCAGCATGTTCTCGAATCGGAGCAAATAGGCTTTCCCGAAAATCCCCGCTACGAGTTCAGCTTGAACAGGATACCCCTTCTGGAAGCGGATGATTCCGGCCTTTCTGAAATTCAACGGCAGTTCGGCTTTTATGATGACGAGTTTCGGGCTATCGTTGACTACTATCGCAGGGAAGGGCGCGACCCTGTTGATGCCGAGCTTGAAACGCTTGCCCAGACCTGGTCCGAGCACTGCGTCCACAAGACCTTTAAGGGCAGAATTTCCCTCGATGGGGAGATTATCGATAACCTGCTCAAAAATACCGTCATAAAGGCGACACAGCAGCTTGACAAGCCCTGGTGCATATCTGTCTTTGAGGATAATGCCGGGGTGATTGAGTTCGATGATAAGTGGGCGCTCTGCTTTAAGGTTGAGACCCATAATCACCCTTCGGCGGTTGAGCCGTACGGAGGCGCGGCGACGGGTATAGGCGGTGTGGTGAGGGACCCGCTCGGTACAGGGCTGGGCGCCAAGCCGATAGCCAATACCGATGTATTCTGTTTCGGTCCGCCCGACCTTCCTTACGATAAGCTGCCGAAAGGAGTCCTGCATCCCCGCCGCATCTTCAAGGGGGTGAGGGCGGGAGTAGCCGATTACGGCAATCGCCTCGGAATCGCCACCCTTAACGGCGCCATTCTTTTTGACGAAAGGTATACGGCTAATCCGCTTGTCTACTGCGGGACTGTGGGGCTGATGCCCAGGGAGATGGGAACCGTCAGGAAGCAGCGTTCGGGCGACTTGGTGGTGGTGACCGGCGGCAGGACCGGGCGGGATGGTATTCACGGCGTCACCTTTGCTTCAGTGCAACTTACCGAAGAGTCCAGTGCGGTCTCTTACAGTTCCGTGCAGATTGGTAATCCCATCGTTGAGAAGAAAGTAATCGATGTCCTGATGCAGGCAAGAGACCGCGGTCTTTACCGCCGGATAACCGACTGCGGAGGCGGCGGACTGTCTTCGGCGGTGGGTGAAATGGGTGAAGAGACCGGCGTCCGTGTTTACCTGGACAGGGTCCCCCTGAAGTATGTCGGGCTGACCTATTCGGAGATATGGGTCTCCGAGTCACAGGAACGAATGTTGCTGGCGGTGCCGCCGGATAAGATTGAAGAACTGCTGGAGCTTTTCGCCAGCGAGGATGTTGAAACGGCGGTAATCGGGGAATTTACCGATGACAAACGCCTCCGGCTTTTTTACCAGGAAAACCAGGTATGCGACCTGAGCATGGAATTTCTGCATCACGGTCTGCCCCAGGTGAAGCGAGAGGCGGTCTGGCGGCAGCCGGAGTATCCGGAACCTGATTTTTCAGTTCCGGCGGATTTAAACATTGCTCTGCTGGAAGTTCTCGGTTCCTGGAATGTGTGCAGCAAGGAATGGGTAATAAGACAGTATGACCACGAAGTGCAGGGAGTAAGTGTCCTGAAACCCCTTGTCGGAGTGGAGAATGACGGACCGGGCGACGCCGCCGTTATCAGGCCCGTACTTGACTCCAGGAAAGGGGCAATAGTCTCCAACGGCATAAACCCCGGGTATGGGGACATAGACCCTTACTGGATGGCGGCATCGGCAATCGATGAAGCCCTGAGGCAGATTATAGCCGTCGGCGGCAACCTCGAAAGAGTAGCCCTGCTGGATAATTTCTGCTGGGGAAATACCGACCGCCCGGAGATGCTCGGTGCTCTGGTGCGGGCTTCTCAGGCGTGCTACGATATGGCGATTGCCTATGAAACGCCTTTTATCTCCGGTAAAGACAGTCTCTATAACGAGTTCGAAAACGAGGGTGAAAATATCTCCATTCCCCATACCCTTCTCATCTCCGCCATCGGTATTATGGAAGACACGAATAAAGCGATATCGATGGACTTCAAGAAGGCGGACGATATTATCTATATTGCCGGTACTACTCATAATGAACTGGGCGGCTCCGAGTACTTCAGGACTCACGGAATTGTCGGCAATAACGTGCCGAAAGTCGACCCCGTCCGTGCCAAAAAACTGATGAAAAGCCTGAGTATAGCTGCCGGCAGGGGACTGGTCAGGGCGTGCCACGATTGCAGCGAGGGCGGAATCGCAGTCGCCCTTGCCGAGATGGCTTTCGCCGGCGGACTGGGTGCCGCCGTCAACCTGAAGGATGTCCCGCTGGGAGAGGCTATGGAACGGGACGACTTTATCCTCTTCTCTGAGTCGAACAGCCGCTTCCTTGTCGAAGTGCCGCCGGAGAACCGGAAAGAGTTTGAAAAGATAATGAACGGCAGCGATTTTGCCTCTATCGGTAAGGTTACCGATGGTGATACGTTAGAAATTCACGGGCTGGATGGCAAAAAGATTGTCGGCTCTACCCTGTCCGGGCTAAAAGAAGCCTGGCAGAAGCCGCTGAGGTGGTAGGATAAATGAGTAAAGTTAAGATTCTGGCAACCCGGGCGCCGGGGACGAACTGTGATACCGAGACGGTATTTGCCTTCGAGCAAGCCGGAGGGGAAGTGTCCCTGGTCCACGTCAACCGGCTTATCAGCAGGGAAGTGCGGATTGCGGACTACCGGATAATGGTAATTCCCGGTGGTTTCACCTATGGCGATGATGTAGCCGCCGGCAAGATTCTGGCTAATGAGCTGAGACTGAGGCTTGGCGAGGATATAGCCGGGTTTATCAAGAGCGGCGGGCTGATTCTGGGGATATGCAACGGCTTCCAGTGTCTGGTGAAAGCCGGTTTCCTGCCGGAAATGTCCGGCAACGGTTCGCAGCAATTGACCCTGGCGAATAATGATTCCGGAAAATTCGAGTGCCGCTGGATACACCTCGCCGTTAATAAGCAGAGCCCCTGTGTATTCACAAAAGGTATTGATAATATGTATATTCCGGTGAATCACGGCGAAGGGAAGCTCGTTACCCTGTCCGACTGTTTATCCGATGCCAATATAGTTGTCCGCTATACCGATGAGCAGGGTAACACCGGCGCCGGTTATCCCCATAACCCCAACGGCTCGGAGAGGGATATCGCCGGTATCTGCGATGCCTCGGGCCGCGTTTTCGGCCTGATGCCCCACCCCGAGCGCCATATCCGGGGCACCCAGCACCCGCAGTGGACGAGACTGGGAGCGAAGGAATACGGGGACGGCTTCCGGATTTTCCAGAACGCCGTCGAGTGGGCCGAACACCTGTAATCAGGCGTTAGCCTTTTTTATGAATACACTAGCCGTTTTTTCATACCTTTTTATTTCTACCCCGCCCCTTTATATCTATTCCCACCCTCCGCCCTTAATGGAGATAGAGAGGGGCAAAGCCCCTCTCTAAAACTCTCCCCCGCTCTTTTTCTGAAGAAGCGAAAAATAAGAGAGGTGTCTAATAGGAACGAAGCCGGTTCCCCCTTTGTAAAAGGGGGAATTAAGGGGGATTTTAAACCCTCCTCCTTCTCCTTCCGACTTCATACGGAATTCCGTGTGAATGAAATGAATCGGGACTTTACAAAAGGGAGATGTTATAATAAAGGCTGTTTTGTAATCCATAATTGCGGTAAGGGGTGTTTAAGAGGGGGCGCAGCCCCCTCTTTTCCTTAAAGGGCGGTGGGTGGGTATAGATAAATATATGGGGGATTGGGTTTAATATTAAACGGCAGTGGCGCTTGACCTTCCGTTTATTTATGTTTACACTATAACTCCCCTGAAAATATCTCGTTAAGAGGAGGTCTGAAATGGCGGTGGAAAAAGAAGGCGAGAAATACAGGTGTAATATCTGCGGTAACGAGGTGGTGGTAACGGCGGTCGGCGGCGGCACCCTGGTCTGCTGCGGCGAAGATATGGAGAAAATCGACTAGAGGTGAAAGAAAATGGACTTGATAGAAGGAATTGAGACCAGAAGGAGTTGTCGTGCCTATAAGCCCGACCCTGTCCCCGAGGAGACGGTAAGGAGAATACTGGAGACGGCAAAGTGGAGTCCTTCCTTCGGCGACAGCCAGCCCTGGGAAGTTGCCGTGGTCAGCGGCAGTAAAAAGGATGAGCTGATTAAAGTCCTTGCCGGTCTGGCGGAGGCAGGCACTCCTTCCAATCCTGATATCCCTATGCCGAAAGCCTGGCCTCCGGAGGTGGCGGAAAGAATGAAGGCGCATTATGCTCACCATTCCGCATACCTTGGTAGAGAACCGGGTGCGGACAGGCAGAGAAGAGGACCGGGGCGGAGGGGGCCCGATTTCTACGGAGCGCCCTGCGCTGTCTTCCTTTTTATGGACAAGACCCTCACCGAGTGGTCGGTATTCGATATAGGGCTATTCGCCCAGAGCCTCATACTGGCCGCCCATTCCTGGGGGGTCGGAAGCTGTCTCCAGGCAATGATGGTTCCTTACCCGGACGCAATTAAAGAATTCCTGGGAATACCGGAGACGAAGAAACTCGTTCTGGGAATATCACTCGGCTATCCCGATACCGGGTCCGGGGAGTATGCCTATAAAAGCGAAAGGATTGACCTGGATGAATTCGTGAAGTGGTATTCTTAGATTACCTGCCTTATCGTGTAGGGTAATTATTAGAGAGGGGTTTAAGCCCCTCTTTATGCTATAATTGGGTGAGAGGTCGGTTATGCGCGAGGCACTGCTCTACGAAAAATTACCCGGCTCCCGTGTCCAGTGTCATACCTGCCAGTGGGACTGCAAGATAAACCCGGACAAGTATGGCGCCTGCGGTATGTACCGGAACAGTGAAGGCATCCTTGAAGACCTGGGCTATGCGGTAGTCTCGTCGATGGCTGCCGACCCCATTGAAAAGAAGCCGCTCTTCCACTTCTATCCCGGCAGCCAGGTCTTTTCCCTGGGTTCCATTGGCTGCAACTTTCACTGCAAGCACTGCCAGAACTGGCAGATTTCCACTGCCGATACCAGGACGGTACAACGCGGCTGTCAGGAAATTCCACCTGAAGTCGCCGTGGAGCTGGCAAAACGCTACCTGTGCCAGGGTATCGCCTGGACGTATAACGAACCGGGTATCTGGCTTGAATATACCCTCGACTCGGCCAGACTGGCAAAGGAAAACGGCCTTTATACCGTCTATGTTACCAATGGCTATTCCACTGCCGGGGCGCTGGATACTATCGGGCCCTATCTGGATGCCTGGAGGGTTGATATAAAGGGTTTCTCCGATTCTTTCTACCGTGATTTAGCCGGAGTGCCCAACTGGCAGAAAATTCTCGAGGTTACGGCGCGGGCTAAAAACAGGTGGAATATGCACGTCGAAGTGGTGACGAATATAATTCCTACGATGAACGATGATGATACCCAGCTTGAAGGTATCGCTAAGTGGATAAAGGATGAGCTTGGCGAGCTGACGCCGTGGCACGTTACCAGGTTCTATCCCCAGCACCGGATGATGCATTTACCCCCCACCCCGATAGCCACTCTTGAACGCGCCTGTGAAATCGGTAAAAAGGCCGGTCTCAAGTTTATCTATGCCGGTAACGCCCCCGGACACGGCAGCGAGAGTACCGTTTGCTACTCCTGTGGCAAGCTCAACGTGGAAAGGTACGGCTACCAGACAAAGGTGGCAGGTCTGAAAGGCTCGAAGTGCAAATTCTGCGGCGCCGACCTCAATTTCAGGACAGCCGGTTAAAGGAGGAAATGATGATAAGGAATCCAATCGTTGCCGGGCAGTTCTATCCGGGTTCGCCCGAAGAGCTCAGGGCGATGATTAAAGAAATGGTCAATGAAGAAGCGGCAAAGGAGGAGGCAATCGGGGTGGTTATTCCCCACGCCGGCTATATCTACTCGGGACAGGTGGTAGGGGATACCATTTCCCGGGTCGAACTGAAGGAGACCGCCGTCATTATCGGCCCCAGCCACACCGGCAACGGCAAGCCCCAGAGTATTTTGACCGAAGGGACCTGGAAAACGCCGCTGGGTGACGTGGAGATTGACTCGGAACTGGCTAAAAAAATCATGGCAAACTCGGATTATCTCGAGGAAGACAGCCGCGCCCACCACTATGAGCACTCCATCGAGGTACAGCTTCCCTTTTTGCAGTATTTCAAACCGGATATCAAGCTTGTCCCAATTGTCCTCGGCTACGCGAAAGATAGTGATGTTTATAAAGAGGTCGGCAGGGCGGTGGCTCAGGCGGTCAAGGAGACGGGCAGGGGGGTGTTAATCATTGCCTCCAGCGATATGACCCACTACGAGTCGCAGGAATCGGCGCAGGGAAAGGACAATTATGCTATAGAAGCCATGCTTGACCTGGACGAGGACGAGCTGATAAAGCGGGTCAAGGAATTTAACATAACAATGTGCGGCTACGCAACGGCGGTCAGCCTGATTGTTGCTGCCAAGGAACTGGGCGTAAAAGGAGCGGAGCTTGTCAGGTACCAGACCAGCGGCGATGTCACCGGCGATTACTCCAGCGTGGTGGGCTATGCCGGGATTATTATAACCGGGGAAGCCGGGTTGTCTCCCCTGGTCAAGCTGGCAAAGCAGACGGTGGAGAGCTACGTAACGGAAGGCACGGTCCCGGAGCCTCCGGAAGAGCTTGCCCCTGAGATGAAGGAGCAGGCGGGAGTATTTGTTTCCATCCATAAGCAGGGCGAGCTTCGGGGCTGCATCGGCACTTTCGAGCCGGTCACGGACAGCGTGGCTGAAGAGATTATTGGCAACGCTATCGCCTCGGCAACCAGAGACCCCCGCTTCCACCCCGTCGCCCCCGATGAGCTTGAAGACCTCGACTACAGCGTGGATGTCCTGACCACTCCGGAGCCTGTCGAGAGCCAGGACGAGCTTGACCCAAAGAAATACGGAGTAATCGTCCAGTCCGGCTATAATCGCGGCTTGCTCCTGCCCGACCTCGAAGGCGTCGATACCGTAGAACAGCAGATTGCCATTTGCCGCCAGAAAGCCGGCATTCCCTCCAAAGCCCCTGTCAAACTCTACAGGTTTGAGGTTAAAAGGTATAAGTAGCAAAGGAGCGTCTAAGAGGGGCGAAGTACCTTACAATAAAAGTGAAATGGGGCGTGAAGAGGGGCGAAGCCCCCGCTTTACGAGAATTTGAAGTTGTCTGAAAATATTGAATTGTCATTCCCGACCTGGTCGGGAATCCAGGTTTCTGGCTCGGATTACTGGATTCCCGCCTCCGCGGGAATGACGGAACGAATCAGTAACTGTGTTTTCGGACAACATCTAGTGGGAAATAGGATTTATATAAAATACTAAAGGAGGCATGAATGCTGAAAGACCTGATTTTGAAAAATCGGAGCTACCGGAGGTTTGACCAGAGTGTCCCGGTAGAAATGGAAACCCTGAGAGAGCTTGTCGACCTGGCGAGGTGCTCGGCTTCCGCCACCAACCGCCAGGCGCTGAAATTTATCCTCTCCAATGAACCGGAAAAGAACGCCCTGATATTTCCCACCGTCGGCTGGGCGGGCGCCCTTAAAGACTGGCCCGGTCCCGCCGAGGGAGAAAGGCCATCCGCCTATATAGTTATCCTGCTGGACAAGGAGATAGCCCAGTCCGCCGGGTGCGACCACGGCATAGCCGCCCAGAGCATTCTGCTCGGCGCCGCGGAAAAGGGACTCGGCGGCTGCATGCTCGGCTCGGCGAGGACAGGAGAGCTGAGCAAAAATCTGAACCTGCCGGACAGGTATGAGATAGCCCTGGTGATAGCTCTCGGCAAACCGGCGGAAACGGTGGTGCTGGAGACACTTGAGCCGGGTCAGCCCTTTATCTACTGGCGCGATAAGGACAGCGTCCACCACGTCCCCAAGCGGAAACTCGACGATATCATCATCGGTTGATAAAACGCTCTTATCCTTGCACTGAGAATAGACCGTGAAAAACGTGTCAAAGCAAATATTCCTGAATGGTCTGGTCTGCCCGACGCTGGGATGGCTGCAAAGGAACGGTGAATATTACGAGGCGCTGTCCCCCGGCGAGAGGTTCCGCATCGAGCAGGGGATTGAGATTGGCAGAAGGGCAAGGGAACTCTACCCGGACGGCGTGCTGGTGGACGACAGGGACTCAGCCTCCGCTTCGGTGAAGACAAAAGACCTGATGACCGGTTCGGGTATTCCGGTTATATTCGAGGGAGCTTTCTTTATCGATAGCTTTGCCGCCAGGGCGGATATTTTGAGGCGGACGGGTAACGGCTGGCACCTCTACGAAGTAAAGTCCGGCATTAATGACAGGGAAGAATTCATCGATGATATGGCATATACTACCATGGTTATCGACCGCTGTGGGGTAAATATCTCCGCCGTCTCATTGCTGCTTGTCTCGAAAGACTACCGGCTGGGGATGAGCAACCGAAAACTTTTTGCGGAAATCGACCACACCGAAGAAGTCCTGGCTAAAGTCGAGGAGTTCGAACCTTTCTGGGAGCAGGTCGAGGAATTGACCAGAGCGCCAGTAAAGCCGGAACCCCGGCTTATCTTCGAGTGCCGCGGTTGCGACCTTTTCAATGACTGCCTGGGAAAAGGTGTTGAGAACCATATTTTTGAGCTTCCGCGATTAAGCCAGTCCAAATTCGGCGACCTTGCAGAGTCAGGAATATTCCGTATTGAAAATATCCCGGCTGAATTTTCCCTGACTGATAACCAGGCGAGAGTGCGCGACTGCGTGGCGTCCGGGCAGTCTTTCGTAGGCGACAATCTCAAAAGTGCCCTTGAATCAATCTCGTTTCCCGCTTACTATCTGGATTTCGAGACCGTTATGACGGCAATTCCCCTCTATCCTGATGTAGCTCCCTATACTCAGATACCCTCTCAGTACTCGCTGCACAGGTGTCCCGCCATCGGCGCTGAGCCTGAGCACAGGGAATACCTTGCCGACCCGTCTAGAGACTGCCGCAGGGAGCTTGCCGAAAGTCTTATAAGAGACCTCGGCAAAGAGGGCAGCATTGTTACCTATTCCGTTTTTGAGAAGGCGGTAATTAACGGCCTGATGGCGCTGTTTCCCGACCTCTCGGAGGAACTGATTACGCTGGTGGCGCGGATGGTAGACCTCGAGGCGATTATCAGGAAGAATTATTACCACCCTGATTTTCACGGCAGCACCTCGATAAAGAAGACCCTGCCCGTTCTGGTGCCCGGGATGTCTTACGAAGACCTGGATATCGGCGATGGCGATACCGCAATGGTGACTTTCGCTTACCTGGCGCAGGGCAAATACGAAGCCGGGGAAGCCGAAATAATTAAAAG
>CAZOUZ010000053.1:0-10656 GCA_964583115.1 uncultured Dehalococcoidales bacterium | reverse complement strand
ATGACTTGATGGTGGGAGCGTGAGAAATGAGCAGTAGTGAAGATGAAAATAGGAAGCATTCTTGGGATGCGGTAATACGGGAATTAGTTGCTAAGGGTGAAGTGCCTGAGGATGTGCTACATGATTCAGATGCCATTATTCGATGGTGGAGAAGCCTAGACCCTGCAAAACAAGAGGAAATCAAGAGTAGAGTAGAAGAGCTTTCTCAAGGTGTTTTCGCTGAAGTTCTAGAAAAGAAGACGACAACAAAAGAGGAATTAGATTTTAGGGTAACAGAAGTACCTTCAGGCAAACAAATAGCCACTCCTTCTGCTCCCCGGATGCGTAAAGCGTCTTTCGTTATCTTGGGTTTGGCTCTGGTGTTAGCAATCGTTTATAGCGTTATTGTCACCGGAGATAGAAATGCCCTGAATACCGAATTGGAGTTTGTTCAAAGTGTTCTTGCCTCAACACAGTCGGAACTTATTTCCGCAAAACAAACACTTGCCTCAACGCAGGCAGAACTTGATTCAACGAAGACAGAACTCGGCTCTACAAAGCAGATTCTTGCCTCGACAGAGACAGAACTTGATTCTACCAAACAAACACTTGTCTCAGCGCAGTCAGAACTTACCTCCACAAAGCAGATTCTTGTTTCAACAAAGGCAGAACTTGAGACGGCAGAAGCAAAAATCCTACTTTTTCAGGAAACTTTTGGGGCTGATGTTTATTCTGGTATACAACCGCAAGTAACAGGAGGGGGGTCTGTAGGAAGTCCCACTATCAAAAATAACCCTATTGCCACGAATCCAACTTGGGGAGAGCTTAAGGCGTTCCTACTCAGTGACCCGACGGACGATGAGTATTACTCTTTAGGCTCTTTCAATTGTGTTAGCTTTGCTGAGATGCTACATAACAATGCTGAAGATGCTGGAATTAAATCTGCATTTGTAGCTATTAATTTTGAGGACGAACCTGTAGGTCACGCAATAAATGCTTTTAAGACTACGAATAGAGGATTGGTTTATGTGGATTGTACAGGTGGAACATTCGAAGAGAGATTAGAAGAAAAGTTGTATCATTTGTCGATAGAACGGGATAGAATAGCCTATGTTAAAAAGAATAGGAAATATGGCGTGTTAAGTATGCATACATTTATTTCTCCAGAATATTCTTACTATGAAGAGTGCTATGAAGTATCAAAAGAAGTATTGAGGTATTGGTGGGTGCCAGGAGACATCGTCGAGAGTATCGAAATGTACTGGTGAATATAAGCAGTAGTCTATAAAAACTGACCCCCCTTAATTAAAATAAAGACACCGAAAATGTTGACTTTTATTAGTATTGTTGTTTTCTGTATTTCCTACGGTAAACGTAATATTTCCCTGAATATATCTAGGGAACAGTCTGAAAGCATTCTATTGTCATTCTCGACCTGATCGAGAATCCAGTTTCACGGAACTGGTTTGAAATAATGGATTCCCGCCTTCTGCTTTATCTACAAAACTATAAAACCCCATCCCCCCCCCCTTAAACTCCCGACCGTGTTTAAGGAGACTCTTTCTTAAACTGCCGGCTTCACTTCTCGCTTCTTTAGAAGAAGGGGGAGAATCTTAGAGAGGGGCTTTGCCTCTCTCTAACTTCATTAAGGGTGGTGGGTGGGAATAGATAAATAAAGAAAGACTGTTGAAGCGTTAAAGCCTTTATTGAGTCTCCCTCTCCCCGACACGGTCGGGGAGAGGGAGACTAAGTGGGTGAGGTCACCAAATAAAATCCGGGGTATTTTTTGTTTTAACCCCTTGCAAAAAGGGCAAATATTTAATATTATCTATACATAGTTAGTCTAAGTATGATGCAAAGTGAGGCACTCGGAATGGCGCAAAAGCTTGAGCTGGTGAAAAATAATACGGAGTCTTTGCTTCTTTGTCTCATCGGGCAGCAGCCGATGTACGGTTATCAGATTATCAAGGAGCTTGAAAAAAGGAGCCAGGGCTACTTTATATTCAAGGAGGGTACTCTTTACCCGGCTCTCCACCGCCTGGAAAATATGGGACTGATTGAGGGTAAATGGCGGGAGTTGCCCAGCGGGCGGCGGAGGCGGTACTACTATATTACCGATAAAGGGTACCAGTTGCTGGTAGTGAAAAAGAGCGAGTGGCAGGATTTTCTGAAAGCTATGAACATGATTATCAGCCCGACGAGTACGTAGTCTGAGGTACGGAAGTGATAGCGGTATTAAATCAATACCTGGATAGTGTCAGAGAAAACCTGAGGTTGGACCTCGTCTCCGAAGAAGAAGTTATTGACGAGTTGCAGACCCATATCGAGGATGAGTATCAGGAGATGAGAGAGGCGGGGCTATCTGAGGAAGAAGCGGCTAATACCTGCCTAAAGCTCTTGGGTTCGGCAAAACTGGTGGCACGCCAGATATATGAGGCGCACAGTCAGGGCACCTGGAGGCAGGCGCTTTTAGCCTCGGTACCGCATATGCTCTTTGCCGCCCTTTTCGCCCTGAACTGGTGGCAGGGTATCGGCTGGGTGACGATTACCCTGGGAATTGTCTTCGGCATAGCCGTCTACGGCTGGCTGCACGGCAGGCCGGCATGGCTATTCACCTGGCTCGGGTACTATGTCCTGCCGGTCCTCATCGCCGGTCTGCTGCTGCTCTATCTGCCCAGAGGCTGGTCGTGGCTGGCAATAGTCCTTTATCTGCCCCTGGCTTTATGGCTGGTGATATCTGTTACTGTCAGAACGATAAGGAGAGACTGGCTGTACTGTGCCCTGATGATGCTGCCGGTGCCGATTATCGTCGGCTGGTTCCTGGCTGCCGGCAAGGAAGGTGAATTCCTCAAGCTCAGCCTCGAATACATCGGCTATTTTGCCCCCGGTATCGGGCTGAGCTTTATGGCTCTGGCAATAACCGTGGCAGCCTTCGTCCGGTTGAGACAGCGCTGGCTGAAAGTAGCCTTATTACTGCTATCGGGACTGCTGACCCTGGCTATGGTCGCCTTCTATTCCGAAGGAAGGCTCAGTTTGCCGTCTTTTCTTGTTTTAACTTTGATAATGGTAGGGCTTCTCTTGAGTCCGGCGCTGATGGAACGGCGGATAAGGCATTGGAAGCACCACCCCAGGATTGAAGATACCGCTTAGCTAAAGAGGTTCCCGATGCAAAAGGTAGCCATTCTAACCGATAGCATTGCCTGTCTGACTCCGGAAATGGTAGAGCGCTATCAACTGCGAATAATACCGGTTAATATTCATTATAACGGCACCATATATCGGGATGGCGTGGACATAAACTCAGTCGAGGCTTACCGGCTGCTCGAAGAGTCACCTGACTATTTTGCTTCATCGTCGGCTTCGGTTGCCGAGTATGTCGACGCTTACCGTGAAGCGTCTGCTCGTGCCGAAGGCGTACTCTGCGTTACCATCTCATCCGGGCTCAGCACTCTGTACGATGTGGCCCGCCTGGCCAGGGATGAAACCGGCGGCGAGCCAAATAAGACTCCTATCGAAGTGGTGGACTCAAGGACTGCCGCTGTAGGGGAAGGACTTATTGTTTCGGCGGCAGCCGCTGCCGCTGCCGGGGGCAAGAATCTGGCCGAGGTTACCGAAATAGCTAAAGCGGCAAGAGATAAAATCAATGTCATCGGCATTATGGAAACAATCCGCTACGTTTACAGGACCGGACGTATCCCGAAAATTACCGCCAGGGTTGGCTCTATGCTCAACATCAAGCCGGTCTTCACCATTACCGGTGGCGTGGTGCATATCGCCGGTCTTGCCAGGAGCAAAGAACAGGCGGTGAAACGCGCCCTTAGAATCATGAGGAAGGAAGTGGGGAAGAGCCCGGTGCATGTGGCTGTGGCGCACGCCGATGTGCCTGAAGAAGGAGAACAGCTCAGGGAGCAGCTTGCCGCCGAGTTCAATTGTGTTGAGCTCTGGCTGGCCGATTTTTCACCGGTGATGGGCTACGCTACCGGTGCCGGGGTGCTGGCTGTAGCTTTTTATACCGGGTCGGAGGTGCTATCATGACCGATAAAGTAACTATCGTTACCGATTCCGTTGCCTCTCTGCCCGGGGAACTGATAAAGAAATATGATATTGAAGTGGTGCCGGTAGAGGTTGTTTTCGGTGAGAAGAGCTACCGGGACGGCATCGATATAACCCCCGGGCAGTTTTATAAAATGCTCAGGGAGGTGGAAAAACTGCCTACCACGGCGGCTGCTCTGCCCGGTGCTGTCCTTGAAGCTTATCTGAGAGCGGGTAAAAAGGCGCCCGCTATTTTGTTTATCACCCTTTCGGCCAAGTTCAGCGGTATGTACGGCTCGGCAATACTCGCCCGGGATATGGCAAAGGAAGCTCTTCCCGGTGTAACCATAGAGATAATTGACAGCAGGACAGCGGCGGCGGCGCAGGGTTTGGTGGTCCTGGCGGCGGCAAGAGCAGCCGGTACGGGCAAGACCCTGGCAGAGGTGGTCGAGGTTGCTGAGAGTGTCATTCAAAAAGTGTCCCTGTACGTTAGCCTGGACACCCTCTACTACCTCCATAAAGGAGGGCGCGTGCCCAAAATAGCCGCTTTAGCTACCGCTATGCTAAAGATTAAACCTATTCTCAGTGTTTATGACGGCGAGGCACATCCGGTTACGAACCCGCGTACTGATAACGGCGCTATGAAGCGTATCCTAGAGATGATGGAAGAGAAAGTAGTTAAGGGACAGCCGCTCTATGTAGCCGTGACCCATGCTGATGCTCCGGACAGGGCGGCGGAGTTCAAGAACGAGATTTCCTCCAGGTTTGATTGCACCGAACTGCTTATCACCGAATTTACTCCGGTAATGGGAGCGCACACCGGGCCCGGAGTGGCTGGTGTTGCCTTTTATAGCGGGGACTAGGTACCCGGTAGCCCTATCTCTTTTCCTCTCATAACTCATTGATTGAATGCAACTATTTTCTGCCGGCATCTAGCTAAATGAGGAAAAAAGTTCTATAATTAAAAGGTGAAGTATGGAACACACGCAGCTTGCTGCTGATGTGGAACGGCTTGCCGAAGGCTCGGGGCAGCTTCCTGAGCCGGTATTTGAGCCTGTCTTTGTTATCGCCGGTGGACTGGCTTGTGCCGGACAGTCTTACTTCTGCGGCGAGCTGACTGAAAGGTTGCTGTTTCTCATCTGGAAATTTGCGTTTTACACAGGGTCTTATTCTCACTGCCAGGCTACGGCTCGAAAGAGAGCTGGCACCTTTTTCAGGTTGCACGCCTTCTCGTCGAGAGATTGATAAAAGTGAAAAATCCGGCGTTCACCATCTAGCTTTTTTACACGTGCAATACAGTATTTAAGGAGGGAGATAAATTGGCTAACGGGTATAACAATAAAATACTTCGGGTTGACTTGTCCGGGGGGACCATATCTGTAGATGAACCGGAAGAAAATTTCTACCGCCGGTACCTGGGGGGGCGTGGACTCGTAGGCTATTATCTGAATAAAGAGATGAAAGGCGATGAAGACCCCCTCGGTCCGGAGAACAAGCTTATTTTTGCTACCGGTCCGATTACCGGGCTGTCGATAGCCGGAGCCGGGCGGAATAGTGTCGGCGCCAGGTCGCCGCTGACCGGCGGCTACGGCGATGGTGAAGTCGGGGGATACTGGGGAGCCGAACTGAAGCATGCCGGCTATGATGCGATAATTATCGAAGGCAAGGCGGAAAAACCGGTCTATCTCTGGATTGAAGACGGCAAGGCAGAGATAAAAGCCGCCGGCCATATCTGGGGCAAGAAAACCGCCGAATGTGAAAAAATTATTAAGAAAGAACTGGGTGATAACGGTATCCGGGTTGCCCAGATTGGGATAGCCGGGGAAAACCAGGTACGTTTCGCCTGTGTGATTAACGATATCTCGCATGCTGCCGGTCGCAGCGGTTTGGGAGCGGTAATGGGCTCCAAGAACCTGAGGGCTATCGCTGTCAGGGGTCATGGCAAGGTAGCGGTTGCCGATGAAGAGGGGGTTGAGGCTCTTCTCAAACAGTCCCGTGAAGAACTTAAAGCCAACTTGGGTAATATTGGTATGGCCCAGAGCGGTACCGCCGGGATACTGATGCTTTTGAATACTGCCGGGGGACTACCGACCCGTAACTTCCAGCAGGGCGCATTCGAGGGGGCCGAGAAAATCTCTGCCGATGCCCTCAATGAGACGATTCTGGTAAGGAGGAGAGGCTGCTTTGCCTGTCCTATTCAGTGCAAGCCTGAAGTAGCCACCGGTGAGCCGTATAATGTTGACCCTACTTATGGCGGTCCTGAGTATGAAGCCCTGGGCTCATTCGGCTCGAACTGCGGTATCGACGACCTGCCGGCGATTTCGAAGGCTGCTGAGCTGAGTAATGCTTGCGGACTGGACGTAATATCTACCGGAGTCAGCATCGCTTTTGCTATGGACTGCTTTGAGAGGGGTATTCTGACGGAAAAGGATACCGGCGGATTAAAACTTAATTTTGGTAATGCAGAGGCAATGGTGAAGCTCGTGGAAATGATTGCCAGGAAAGAGGGTCTCGGTAAAGTCCTGGCGGAGGGAGTCGCCAGGGCAGCCGAAGCAATCGGCAATGGGGCTGAAGAGTGTGCCATGCATGCCAATAAACAGGAGATACCGATGCATTCTCCCCGCTTCAGACCGGGTATGGGGGTAGGTTATGCCGTCTCGGTTACCGGTGCCGACCACGTCCACAATATGTGGGATAACGCCTATACTCAGAACACCGGCAGGCTGAAAGATATGGGCGTGCTTGAACCGCTGCCGAGAGAGGAATTAAGCCCGGCAAAGGTGAGGCTGCTTATCTACGGGCATCTCTGGCCACATATACAGAACTGCCTGACGTTTTGCGGTTTCGCCCCGATGTCCGTCGATAGGATGATTGAACTGCTGAAGGCTGTCACCGGCTGGAATATCAATCTCTTTGAGCTGAATAAAATCGGTGAGCGGTGTATTACCATGGCGCGGGCGTTCAATGTCCGGGCGGGCAGGACGAAAAAAGACGACCGCCTGCCGCACCGGTTCTTTACCCCGTTTGAGTCCGGTCCCCTGGCTGGTGCCAAACTTGATGAAGCAGAGTTCGAGCAGGCGGTAGGCACCTATTATGCAATGATGGGCTGGGACGAGGAAGGAAAACCTACTCTGGCAAAATTGCAGGAACTGGGTGTCGGCTGGGTAGCCGGGGTATAGTTTCAAAAGGGTGAAAGGAGTCTAAGGTGGAGATTAAAGTTGTTGCCGGCGATATTGTCAAATTCGAGGCTGATGCTATAATCGTGAATATTTTCGAGGGAGCGGAACGCCCGGGGGGAATTACCTCGGCTGTAGACGAGGCTCTCGGCGGAGTCATATCAGAGCTTATAAAGCAGGGTGAGATTAAGGGTAAGCTTAATCAGACCAGGGTTATTCACAGTCTTGGCAAGCTTCCGGCGGCTAAGGTGGTAGTTGCCGGTCTGGGCAAGCAGGACGAGCTGTCCCCGGATAAGGTCAGGGGAGTGATAGCCGGTGCCTGCCGGCTTTTGCGGAAGCAGTACGCTGAAAGTATCGCCACTGTTGCTCATGGAGTCGGAGCGGCAGGTATAACTGCGGAAGCTTCCGCCCAGGCGATAACCGAAGGAGTCCTGCTCGGCACCTACGATTTCCGCCAGCACATAACCAAGGCAGCCGAGTATGGCGAGATTAAGCATCTCACCATAGTTGACGCCGATGAGAATAGTATCTCCGCCTTTGAGCAGGGCTTAAATAAGGGCAGGATTCTGGCTGAGGCGACGAATCTCGCCCGCGATATGGTAAATGAGCCGGCTAACTATATGACACCCACGGATATGGCGAAGACGGCAACGAAGATTGCGGAGACTTACGGGCTTGAAATCAGTGTCCTTGAGCGGGAGCGGATGCAGGAACTCGGCATGGGAGCCCTGCTCGGAGTAGCCCAGGGGAGTCAGCAGCCGCCGAAGTTCATCATTCTCAACTATAAAGAAGGCGGCTCCGATGGAATCGATATCGCTCTGCTCGGCAAGGCGATAACCTTCGATTCCGGAGGCATTTCAATCAAGCCGTCCGAAGGGATGGGAGAGATGAAGGGCGATATGGCTGGCGGAGCTTCCGTTATTGCGGCGATGAGCGCCATTGCCCGGCTCAAACCCAGAATTAACGTCCTGGCGCTGATTCCGGCTACCGAGAACCTGCCCGGCGGTACCGCCCTGAAACCGGGTGATGTTCTTACGGCAATGGAGGGTAAAACTATCGAGATTATTTCCACGGATGCCGAGGGAAGGCTTGTTCTGGCCGATGCCCTGGGCTATGCCAGGAAGCATGGAGCCAAGCTAATCGTTGACGTGGCTACTCTTACCGGGGCGATGAGGGTGGCGCTGGGTGATATCTGCACCGGTGCTTTCGGCAATAACCAGGAGCTTGTAGACAGGGTGATTGCCGCCGGTGCCGAGGCTGGAGAGCGTATCTGGCAGATGCCGATGTATGAGGAATACAAGGAACTGAATAAGAGCGATGTCGCCGATGTTAAGAATGTCGGCGGCAGGCTGGCGGGTTCCATCACCGCTGCCCAGTTTCTCGCCGAGTTTGCCGGTGATACTCACTGGGTACACCTGGATGTAGCCGGCACCAGCATGGCTGAGAAGACACAGAATTACCTTGTTAAAGGGGCTACCGGAGTGCCGGTAAGGACTCTGGTTAATCTGGTGCTTTCTCTGGCTAAGTAACAACGAAGGGGGTTTTTAAAGATGAAGGTACAGTGGTTGGGACAGGCAGCTTTCTTAATTACTTCGGATTCGGGGACAAGGATTATAACCGACCCTTACGGGACGAACGAAATGTTGACTTATGACGAAATGAACGAGTCGGCGGATATTGTCACCGTCAGCCATGACCATTTCGACCATGCTAATGTCGCCGGTGTCGGCGGCAACCCTGAAGTGGTGAAAGGAGCGGCCGAAGTTAAGGGCATAAAGTTCGATGCCGTCCCTACCTATCATGACGATGCCGGCGGGAGCCAGCGGGGCAACAATATCATTTTCTGCTTTGAGGTTGATGGCATAAGGGTCTGCCACCTTGGCGACCTCGGTCACATGCTCAACGATAAGCAGGTGGCTGATATCGGCAGGGTGGATATCCTGCTTACTCCGGTGGGCGGCAATTTTACCATTGATGCCAGAGTCGCCGCCGACGTTGCCGGGAAGCTGTCGCCTAAAGTAATCATCCCGATGCACTACCAGAATGAGAGGTGTCCCACCTTCCCGGTAGCGGGAGTTGATGGTTTCATTGAAGGCAAAGACAATGTAACCAGAATGGATGTCAGTGAAGTGGAGTTTAAGGCGGGGGTGCTTCCCGCTGCTGCCCAGATTGTGGTCCTGAAACCGGCCCGATAGCTTGAAAATGTAAGGTAGATTGGATGGAGGGGTAAGGCTTGATATTTGACGCTTCAGATTTTGTATTCAAAGCGCCGTCGGTAGTATCACGGGCGCGAAGGGTTTTGATTAAACCCAGCGCCTCATACCCGGTGTCGTATCCGGTGAGTACCAGTCGCGATATTCTCTCGGTGATAATAAGGGGCATCCGGCAGGTGAGTGATGCCGATATCCTGATACTTGAGGGTACCGCTGACGGTGGCTCGATATACCCGCTATATCAGGCCCTGGGCTATGATTTTCCGCGGGTGCTGATGCTTGACGTGAAAGACTGTATCTGGGTGGAAGTGGATAATCCCCTGCTCAGACCACTGGCGGTGCCGACTTTCTGGGTGCCCAATGTCATTCTGTCCAGCGACTATCTGATAACGGTGGCTCCGCTAAAGATTTCAAGGGGAAAAAGCAACCTCAGCATAATGAATATGCTTACTTTGCTGCCCCATGCCAAATACGGTGGTGGGGCGGGGGAAGGATTGGAGGCTCTATCCGGTCTGGGAATAGACAAGGTGATTACCGACCTCTATTTTACCTTACCCTTTGACCTTGGTATTATCGAGGCTCGCCAGAAATTCACCATCCGGGATGACCCTGTCCAGGGCGAGGTCGAGGAATACGGTAAGATATTTGTCGGTGAGCCTCACGAGGTGGACTACGAGGCTTCGGAGGCGCTGGGGCTTAAAACGGACTATCTTGACTTAATCAGGGAAGCCAAATTTGAGTTTGAGGCATAGGATTTTTAATGGCAGATGAACTTATGAATGAAGAGACCACGGATACCGAGCGGGTCGAGGAACGCTGGTTTATCGATTTGGACTGGTATAAGTCGAATAGCCGTTCCTTTTCCACACTGGCTCAGCGGTGCCTGTGCGGCAAGTGCCGTAAGAAATTGAAGGTAGAGGCGGGAGAAGTCCCTGCCGGTAAACTTCTGGCGGCTATTAAGGGCTGCTGCTCGAAGCAGCCGGGTTTTATAACTGGTGAATTACCTGTTTTAGAGAGCATATTTCGTGTTTTGCTGGCTAACGGTAATCAGCCTGTTGATGTAGAGGAACTGGGTAATCTGTTGAGGGAATGGCGAGGAGGTAGTCCCGGCGGTAGTTCGGGTGAAAAGTTGTCCCGTCTGCTCAGGAGCGACAGGTTTTACGGGTTTAACCGGTATCAGGGCTAAAGAGGATATCGGGGTGATGATGAGTGGCAGGCATTTATTGCGCGACTAAAAAGGCCGTGGGCTAGCGCCG
>CAZOUZ010000052.1:0-10716 GCA_964583115.1 uncultured Dehalococcoidales bacterium | reverse complement strand
TGCGGGCTATCTGCGTTTACCGGAGATAGGCCTTTTTATCAGCAGGTGTATTATACCCAACCACGAAGTCTCATTGCTTCCACTACACGTTCAACGGCCCGCACATACGCTGCTTGTCGCATGTTTATCTTGTATTCCCGGCTGGTGTTTAACACAGAGTGATATGCCTCGGTCATTTTTTTATCTAGTCGCTCACGGACCTCTGCTTCTTCCCAGAAGTACATATAGGAATTCTGGACCATCTCGAAATACGAAACTGTTACACCGCCAGCATTACACAGGAGATCAGGTATAACATGAACGCCGTTTCGGAATAGAATATCATCGGCTTCTGGTGTAGTTGGACCGTTGGCTAGTTCGGCAACAATCTTGGCTTTGATGCTTGGCGCGTTTTCCTCGGTGATAACATTTTCTATGGCAGCAGGGATAAGTATATCCACGTCAAGTTCCAGGAGTTCCTCCTTGGAGATACGTCCCATGCCTGGTAAGTTACAAACTGAGCCGGTTTCTGCCTTACATGCAAAAGCTACCTCCGGGTCAATCCCGACTTCATAACATACCCCATCTTTGCTATCACACACAGCTACTATTCTAGACCCAAAGAGCTCGTTGCACAGTCGAGCCGCATAATATCCGGCGTTCCCGTAACCCTGCACGGCGACTGTAGCTTTGCTTAAGTCAATCCCAAGTGTCCTAGCAGCTTCACGGATAGTATACATCCCACCTCGAGCCGTAGCATCACCCCGTCCGGGAGAACCACCAATAGATAATGGCTTGCCGGTAATAACGCCAAATTGCGGTTTCTGTGCGATGACTGAATATTCATCCATCATCCAAGCCATGATTTGCGGGGTGGTATAAACGTCAGGGGCCGGCACGTCTTTTTCGGGCCCGATGAATTGGAATACACTCCGCACATATGCCCTGCTTAAACGTTCTAGCTCGCCTGCAGACATTTCCTTTGTATTGCAGATGACACCGCCTTTGGCTCCTCCCAGTGGCAAGTCGAGCAAGGCGCACTTCCAAGTCATCCAAGCAGCCAGTGCTCGAACTGTATCGATTGTTTCATCAGGATGGAATCTAATGCCGCCCTTGGTGACGCCTTTAGCATCGTTGTAATGGACTCTAAATCCCTGGAATACCTTGACAGAGCCATCATCCATCCGGATTGGTAGCGAAACGTGAAGTTCCCGCATTGGAGTCATAAGCATTGAAGTTATGCTAGGGGATAGATTCAAAATCTCGGCACACTTGTTTATCTGTTGCTTTACGATGTCAAATGGATTAGGCTTTATCACTTCTTTTTGTTCTCCTTCGTTGCTATTTTATGGTTATTCTGGTCTGATACCTTCTTTGTTGTAAGCAGGACATACTGCATCATAGCAAGATAGATGATACCACTATTAGTTTTTAACCGCTATACCTTTCTCTTTGAGGTATTTTTTAGCCTCGGGGATGGATATTTCCCCGAAGTGAAAAATCGATGCCGCCAGCACTGCCGATGCTTTAGCCTTTACCACGGCTTCATAAAGGTGCTCAAGTGTGCCGGCACCGCCTGAAGCGGTAACCGGGATGCTGACCGCCTCGGCTACCGCCTTCGTCATTTCAAGGTCGTAGCCTTCCTTCGTCCCATCGGCGTCTTTGCTGGTGAGTAAGATTTCTCCGGCGCCGAGCTGCTCAACCCGTTTTGCCCAGTCGACAATCTCGATACCGGTCCCCTCGTTCCCGCTCTTGACTACTACCTCCAACCGGGGGAGACCGCTTGACGGCAAATTTTTCCTGCCGTCAATGGCGACTACAAGCCTGTCTTTACCGAATTCCCCGGCTGCTTTCTTGATGAGTTCGGGGTCCTTTACGGCGGCTGTATTTATAGAAACTTTATTCACACCGATATCGAACAGCTCTTTCATATCCTCGGTACTGCCGATGCCTCCGCCGACGGCAAAGGGGACGGTAACCACGTCGCACACCTTCTTCACCCAGTCGAACCGGGTCTTTCTGTTCTCGACGGTGGCGAAGATGTCAAGAAAGACCAGCTCATCGGCGCCTTCCCGGCAGTAGGCGGATGCTGCTTCCACCGGGTCGCGGGCGTCCCTGAGGTCTACGAATTTCACTCCCTTGACAACTCTTCCTTCTCTTATATCCAGACAGGGTATGATTTTAATCTGGCTCATCGATTCTCTCCTTATAATAGTTGCTCGAAGTTTACGAAGGCTTCGTAGTCCAGCAGGGTACTCATTGCCCTGTTATCGATTTCAATCCCGGCTTCGGCGGCAGCAGCGACCGGGGTGAGCCCGCCGAGGAGTATCATCCCTACCCTGTTTAAGCCCACTGAAATACCGCAGACCGTTTCACTGGGATTGCCCATCATAATCAGCCCGCCCATTCCGGCTTCTCTCAGGTGCTCGATAGTATCTTCGGCCAGGGTCTGGCAGTGGGCGGGCAGTTCACGGAAGTTGGAGAGGACTTTCCCCTCTCCTTCTTTGATGAAAGCCTGGACGTCGGTCATCCGGGCGCGGATAAATACCTCTGAAGGGTCTACGGTAGAACCGGAGTAATAAATAAGGTCGATAAAGCGTAGCGGTTGCTTATTCCGCATCTGGAGTACTCCGCCGAACTTGGAATCTATCGGGATGCCGACTTTGAGCAAGCTGCCGTTTATTATCAGGCTGCAGACGGTAGCCAGCCCCACTTTACCTTTCGGCACAATCACCTCGCCCAGTTTTTCTCCCTCCGGCGCCGTTGCCACAAGATTACTTACGCAGAGCCCCTGTTCAAAGCCTCCCTTCATCTCCTGGAGAGCTCTGGTAAATTTCTCTCTGGCAAAGAAGGAAACGTTAACCGGCACCAGGCCGCTGCGTTTTTTTACATCAAAAGAGGTGCGGAAAGAGAGCAGTTCTATCTTTTCCAGCACAAAGCCGATTTTATCGGTAACCAGGGCATTGTTCAGTTCCTCGATACCCAGGGGAGTGATTTCCCTGCCGTCCCTCCTCTGCAAGGGGCGGGTCAGTCCCCGTTCATCCATCAGTTTGAGGTGATATCTTACCGCCCTTTCTCCGAGTTCAACCCCGTAACCCGTTAGCTTGTGGGCGATTATTCTGGCTCCCAGAGGACGGGGCGACTCGTTAAGAATCCGCAGAATCGATATCGCTTTTCTTTCTACTTCCTGCCTGTCATAGCCAACCATCGGACATACCTCCCCTTGTGATAATCACCGGCTGGAATGCTGCGGAATCGGCAACCGTTTTCCCATTCTAGAAGAAGTAGAGGTTTTTGTCAATTGCTTCCGGGTACTCTTGTACCCTGCTTTAATTTGTTGTTGCTGCCTGCTGGATGATATGCTATACTTTAGCCTAGTTGCTTACTAGAAAGGGGTGTTAATTTGCCAGAAAACGTTTCCGTTAAACAACTGCTGGAAGCCGGAGCTCACTTCGGTCACCAGACCAGTCGCTGGCACCCTCGCATGAAGAAATACATCTTTACAAAGCGTGAGGGTATTCATATTATTGACCTTGAGCAGACTGTCAGCATGCTGGCTAAAGCCTGTGAGTTTGTTAAAGAGGTGGCGGCGGAAGGTGGTAAGATTCTCTTTGTCGGCACCAAGAAGCAGGCGCAGGAGTCTGTGGAAGAGTCAGCCCAACGTTGCGGTATGTATTATGTCAACCAGAGATGGATAGGAGGAGTGCTGACCAATTTTGCTACTATCCAGGCTCGCATCGATTACCTTGTCCGTCTGGAGGACCAGCAGTCCAGGGGGGAATTCAGCCGTTTACCCAAGAAGGAGATGCTGAAGCTCGAAAAGGAAATCGCCCGGCTTAACCGGCAGATGGGCGGAATAAAAGAAATGACCAGCCTGCCGGATGCCCTGTTCATCATTGACGCACCGAAGGAAAGGATAGCTCTGGCTGAAGCCAAACGAATGGGAATACCGGTCGTGGGCATAGCGGATACCAGTTGTAATCCTGACGAGATAGACTATCCTATCCCGGCTAATGATGATGCTATCAGAGCTATCAGGCTGGTATGCAATAAAATTGCCGACGCAGTTGTCGAAGGCACGAATGAACTGGTTGTGATTCCGGTAGACGAGGGTGAGGAAGAGGGCCTGGGCGAGGGTGAAGTGGCTTACACCAACGAGACTCTCGTTTTCACTCCCGATGATGAATGAGGCAGGAGGAAAAGATTGAAAATCCCGACAGATAAGCTGAAAGAGCTGAGAGAGCAGTCCGGGGCGGGGGTTATGGCATGCAGGAACGCTCTCCTCGAAGCGGAAGCAGATATGGAGAAGGCTCTACAGATTCTGAAGGAACAGAGCCTTTTTATAGTAGAGAAGAAAAAAGAACGCGCGACTTTCCAGGGGCTTGTTGAAGCCTATGTCCATCCCGGAGGACGTATCGGCGCCATGGTAGAGGTAAATTGTGAGACCGATTTCGTCGCCCGCACCGATGAGTTCAAGGAGCTTGCCCACAATCTGGCAATGCAGATAGCCGCAATGACTCCGATATATATTTCGCCGGAAGAAGTCCCCGAGGGAGCTGATGTGGAGATGCAGGCGGCATGCCTGCTTCAGCAGTCCTATATCAGGGACCCCAATCTTACTATTCGGGATATTATAAACGAGGTTATCGCCAGAGTTGGAGAAAATATAAAAATAAGCCGGTTTGCCAGGTTCGAGCTGGGAGAAGAGTAAGCTCCATCGGCAAGGCATAAAAAGAGAGGCGATGGTTACTGCCAGATATAAGCGCATCTTGCTCAAGCTCAGCGGAGAGGCTTTCAGCGGTAAGGAAGATTACGGCATCGATGCCTCTGTGTTAACCAGGGTTGCCAAGCAGATTAAGCAGGTGAGAGACATGGGGGTGGGTGTGGGTATCGTGGTCGGCGGCGGTAACATCTGGCGTGGGGCGAAGGCCGAGCAGGACGGAATAGACAGAGTCACCGCTGATTATGCCGGGATGCTGGCTACGGTTATAAATGCCCTCGCCCTCCAGGATGTGCTGGAGAGGGAGGGAGTTACTACCAGGACACAAACGGCTATCAGCATCCAGCAGGTAGCCGAGCCTTATATCAGGCGCCGCGCTATCAGGCATCTGGAGAAAGACAGGGTGGTTATTTTTGCCGGCGGTACCGGTAATCCGTATATGACAACCGATACCGCTGCCGCTCTGAGAGCCATCGAAATCGAAGCCGAAGTCCTGCTGATGACAAAGAACAACGTCGATGGCATATACAGCGCCGACCCGCAGAAGAACCCGGATGCGAAGAAGTATGACAGGCTGACCTATCTCGAAGCTTTGAATATGCGTCTGGAAGTAATGGATGCCACCGCCCTATCCCTTTGCCTTGAAAACAAATTGCCGATAATCGTTTTCGACCTCGAAACTCCGGGCAGCATGGAAAAGGCGGTTGCCGGCGAATCTATCGGCACTCTGGTATCGGGGAAGGAAAATGTCTGAAGAGACTTTACTGAATATTGAAGAAAAGATGAAAAAGGCGGTTGACGGCTTGAAGCAAGACCTGGCTACAATTCGTACCGGTCGCGCCGCCCCCAGCCTTATAGAGCACATAAAAGTTGAGTATGCCGGAGCCTTTTTACCGCTGAACCAGGTTGCCGGTATTTCCGTGCCCGATGCGAATCTGCTGGTCATACAGCCTTGGGATAGAAGCGCTATCCGTAATATAGAGAAAGCTATTCAGACATCCGACCTCGGGCTGAATCCGATGAGCGACGGTCAGATAATCAGGATAAACATTCCGCCGCTTTCCGAGGAGCGGCGACAGGAGCTGATTAAGGTAGTAAGAAAGAGGGTTGAGGAAAGAAGAGTAACAATACGAAACTTAAGGCGCGAAGCTATGGATGAGCTGAAAGAACAGGAGAAAAACAAGGATATATCACAGGACGAGCAAAAACGCGCCTCGAATCAGCTCCAGAAAATAACCGATAGCTTCATTGCCGATGCTGAGCAAGCCGGACAGGATAAAGAAGCAGAGCTTATGCAGGTCTAGCCTGAGACTGGACAGACAAGAAAATGGCTTCTTCATCAAATATAAAAAAGTTTCCCCTGCTCCCGAACCACATAGCCATCGTCCCGGATGGCAATGGCAGGTGGGCGGAACGGCGAGGTCTGCCCAGGCTTAACGGTCACCAGGTGGGAGCGGAAAACATGCACCGCATGGTTGACTACCTCAATGAATACCCTATAAAGTACGTAACGCTTTATGGTTTCTCTACGGAAAACTGGACGCGTCCTGAAGAAGAGGTCGACGGTCTGTTCAAGATACTCGTTGATTTCATAGAAAATACTGCCGCGGATATTCACAGTAAAGGCGTTAAGCTCCGCCATATCGGACGCATTCACGAGCTGCCGGTCAGCCTGCAAAAAGCGATAAGCGAAGCCGTAGAGCTGACAAAAAACAATACCGGGATGACTCTCAGCATCGCTTTTAATTACGGGTCGCGGGCTGAGATACTCGATGCGGTGCGGAATATTATAGCCGAGGGTACCGCGCCTGAAGATATTAATGAGGAACTGTTTGACGGCTATCTCTATACCGCCGGTCTGCCTAATGTCGACCTTTTAATCCGCACCGGAGACGAGCTTCGCCTGAGCAATTTTCTGATATGGCAGACCACCTACAGCGAATACCATTTTACCAAAGTCCTGTGGCCGGACTTCAGTAAGAAGGATATAGAGAAAGCACTACTGTCGTACAGCCGGAGACATAGGCGCTTCGGCGGATTATTATAACCCCGGTTAATAGCAATGCTCAAGAAAAGATTCATAAGCGCGCTGTGGATTATTCCTCTTCTGGTTGCTGCTATATGGTTTGAGTGGCCGTTACCCTGGTTTACCGTATTTATTGCTGTCTGGGGGTTACTGGCTGTCCTTGAGTTCTACCGGTTGGTCACCGCCTTTAATGTGCGGCCTCTTACATTGTTCGGGCTGGTCTGGACCCTGCTTTTTATCGCCAGTCGCGATTCGGATTTATTGACTTTTATCGAGCCTCACTTCAATACTGAATTGCTAATGCCGTTCCTGTTGACTTCGGTAGTTGTACTGCCCCTGATATGGCTGCTTTTACGGACGGAGAAGGAAAAAACCTTCACCAGCTGGGCGTGGACGGTAGCGGGAACTCTCTATGTGGGCTGGCTGCTCGGCTACCTGGGGGCACTGCGCGGTCTGGACAGCGGCAGGAACTGGGTATTTTTCACCCTGTTTGTTACCTTCGCTTCCGACTCCGCTGCTTTTTTCATAGGGAGGACATTCGGCAAGAAGAAACTTGCCCCGCACATAAGCCCGGGCAAGAGCTGGGAAGGAGCTATAGCCGGACTATTCGGCGCGGCAATCGTCAGCCTGTTTTTCATACTGCCGACGCCCCTGATTATTGCCGCAAGCTGGGCGCATTTAGTGGTCCTTGGTCTTCTTGTCAGCATTTTCGGTCAGCTAGGCGACCTTGCCGAATCTCTTTTCAAACGTAATGTGGGGGTAAAAGATTCGAGCAAGCTGATTCCGGGGCACGGCGGGTTCCTTGACCGGATAGACAGCGTTGTCTTTGCCGGCGTGGTGGTATACTATTATGTTGTATGGGTAATACAGTAAAGAAATTAGCTGTCCTGGGCTCGACAGGCTCAATAGGACAGCAGACACTCGATGTTGTCCGCTCCCTGCCCCACCGCTTTCAGATACTGGGTCTTGCTGCCGGTACCAATACCGACTTACTCGCCAGGCAAATCAGCGAGTTCAAACCCGGTTTTGTTTATCACCGGGACAAAGGGACACCGGCAGGACTGCCCGGCACTGGATACGAATTCCTGCCCCTGGAAGATATCGCCTGCCATCCTCAGGTTGATACCGTTGTTATCGCTACTTCGGGGAAAGCCGGGCTGAAGGCGGTGCTGGCGGCGGTAAGGGCCGGTAAAGATATTGCCCTCGCCAACAAGGAATCACTGGTCATTGCCGGAAAGATTATAATCGAAGAAGCCGGGAAAAGTAATGCCCGGATTCTTCCCGTTGACAGCGAGCACAGCGCTATATGGCAGTGCCTGAGAGGGGAAACACAGCCGGCAGCCCGTATTATCCTGACCGCTTCCGGCGGGCCCTTCCGCAGTTATTCTCCGGAGGCTATGGAGGAGATTACCGTTGAGCAAGCCCTGAACCACCCCTCGTGGCAGATGGGCAAAAAAGTCACCATTGACTCAGCCACCCTGATGAACAAGGGGCTTGAGGTAATCGAAGCCCGCTGGCTGTTCGACATGCCTTTTGAGAACATTAGCGTCGTAATCCATCCCCAGAGTATAATACATTCGATGGTGGAGTTCGCCGACGGCTCGGTTAAAGCCCAGCTAAGTCACCCCGATATGCGTCTGCCCATTCAGTATGCCCTGTCTTATCCGGAACGTCTGCCCAATCCGCAGTTGCGGAAGCTGGACTGGAGCAATATCAAGAGCCTTACTTTCGAGCAGCCCGACTTCGATAGCTTTCCCTGCCTGAAGCTGGCTGTCGAAGCCGGCAAAAAGGGCGGGACTTATCCGGCGGTGCTGAGCGCCGCCGATGAAATCGCCGTGGAGCTATTCCTTTCCCGGCGTATAAAATTCACCGATATCGCCGGACTCGTCGAGAAGACGCTGGCCGAGCACGAAGTCGTTAGCCCCCCGGCCCTTGAGGAGATTATGGCGGCTGATGCCTGGGCGAGGGAGAAAGTAAAACAACTGGTCAGGGAGGGCAGCAGATGACGGTATTTATCGCTATAGTGTCCTTTCTGGGTGTCATCATAGTACTTATCCTTGCTCATGAAATCGGGCATTTCTCTACCGCCAAAGCTACCGGGGTAAAGGTCGAGGAGTTCGGGCTTTTTTATCCTCCCCGGTTGCTGTCCGTAAAACGGGGCGGGACGGTGTATTCGTTGAACGCAATACCGCTGGGTGGATTTACGAAAATGGCCGGAGAAGAAGACCCCGATGTACCCGGCAGCCTGGCAAGTAAAAGTATCTGGGTAAGACTCCTGGTGCTGAGTGCCGGCTCGCTGATGAATTTTCTGCTCCCCCTGCTCCTTTTCTCGATTGCTTATATGGTCCCTCACGATGCGGTAATCGGAGAGTCGCTGGTGCAGGAGGTAGATTCTGATACCCCGGCGAGCAGCGCAGGCATCGTGGAAGGGGATATTATCCTCAGCGTCAATGGAAAATCAGTAAGCAACAATGTAGATGTTTACCGTAATATTGATTTGAATCTGGGAAAGGAAGTTACCTTTCTCGTCAAGCACAGTGACGGAATGGAAGAGGAGGTCGGGCTGGTACCGAGATGGGAGCCGCCGGAGGGACAGACCGCCTCCGGGATGCGGGTGGTTACCGCAAATTACGCGGTAGTTCCCGGGAGCTATCCCTTCTGGAAAGCGATACCGATGGGAATGGGCGCCTGCGTAGAAACGTTTATTTTATTTAAGAACGGAATAATCGGTATGATTATCGGAGCGGTACCGGCGGAGGTTGCCGGACCGGTTGGAATCGCCCAGTTGACCGGACAGGTAGCCCAGGCCGGATTCAGTCCCCTGCTGGAGTTTGCCGCCTTTCTCAGCATAAACCTGGCGATAATCAATCTGTTTCCCCTCCCTGCCCTGGATGGGGGCAGGATTATCTTTGTCCTCCTGGAGTGGGTGCGGCGCGGCAAGCGTATCGCGCCGAAGACTGAAGGGATAGTCCACCTGGTCGGCTTTGCCTTGCTTATGGTCTTTTTCCTGGCTGTCACCTACCAGGACATTATGCGAATCATCAGCGGAGAAAGCCTGATATAATGATTAGCCGCAGAATAAGCAGGCCCATTAAAATAGGCGATGTAACCGTCGGCGGCGAGGCTCCAATTATCGTCCAGTCGATGACGAATACCGATACAAGAGACGTTATGTCAACCATTAACCAGGTTAAGGAGCTTGAGGATGCCGGCTGCGAGATAGTGCGCATCGCCGTGCCTGATATGCAGGCGTCAGAAGCCATAAAATCGATAAAGAAAGGCATTTCCGTCCCTCTGGTGGCTGATATCCATTTCGATTACCGCCTTGCCCTGGAGTCGCTGAAAGCCGGTGTTGACGGGCTGCGTTTGAACCCGGGCAATATCAGCGAACCGGAAAAGGTCAAAGCGGTGGTTAAAGCCGCCAAAGAGAGGGATATCCCTATCCGCATCGGAATGAACGCCGGCAGCATGCCGAAGAAGGTCAATCCGGAGCTGAATACCGCCCAGCAGATGGTGGCGGCGGCAATGGAGCAGATAGAACTGCTGGAAAGCCTCGACTTCGACCTTATAAAAGTCTCGCTGAAAGCCTTCGATGTGCCGACGACGGTCGAGGCTT
This sequence comes from uncultured Dehalococcoidales bacterium, assembly GCA_964583115.1. Classification (GTDB taxonomy): domain Bacteria; phylum Chloroflexota; class Dehalococcoidia; order Dehalococcoidales; family UBA2162; genus CAYVOV01. The sequence goes on along the minus strand of CAZOUZ010000052.1, from coordinate 375 downwards.
ACCGGGATATCGCCGGGAAAATCCCCTACCCTCTCCATATCGGCGTTACCGAGGCGGGCACTTCCCGCACCGGCGTAATCCGCAGCAGCGTGGGGATAGGCACCCTTCTCTATATGGGGATAGGCGATACCATCCGCGTTTCCCTGACCACCCACCCGAAGGAAGAGGTGGTTGCCGGCTATGAGATACTGAAGAGCCTTAACCTCCGCCAGCACGGTCCGGTGCTGGTAAGCTGCCCGACCTGCGGGCGGACGGAGGTTGACCTGGTGAAGATAGCCACCGAGGTGGAAAACGAGCTGGCGAAGATAAAGAAACCGATTAAAGTGGCGGTGATGGGCTGCGTGGTCAACGGCCCCGGCGAGGCTAAAGACGCCG
>CAZOUZ010000051.1:0-10763 GCA_964583115.1 uncultured Dehalococcoidales bacterium | reverse complement strand
AATTAAACATAATACCACAAAATCCCTAAAGAATTCAATACATTATTTTTATCAAAACAACAACAAACACCTTAAATAAGTTAGAGAGGGGCTTTGCCCCTCTCTAAAACTCTCCCCCGTTATTCTTCTGAGGAGGCGATAAGTGAAGCAGGGCGTTCAAGAGGGACGAAGCTCCCTCAAACACAAGTGGCGGGTGTTTAAGAAAGAGCCTTCTAAAATACTTTCACTGGGGTGTTTATGTGGGGGTGGCGATTTAGCGCCACCCCCTCTTCTATTTACTTCCCTCCCGATGCAATCGGGAGGGACACAGGGGGATAGGGTTTCCATAAAACAATAAGTTCGGCTGCCGCCGGGGATGGAGTCCCTGGCGCTGGCTGACCTGCTTATACAGCACAGGCTGCCTAGTTCTTATACTTCGCCTGGTCGGGCGGGTGGTTTCTGAAGTGGGCAATCCGGATGCGTTTCATCTTCCCACCCTCTAAATTGTAGAGGATGAAATTGGTCATAATGAGCACATCACCCTTCTTCAGTGCCGGCCTGGCGGGAGATGCCGTCATATCTTTGAAGGCGTGGAATTCGGTCCAGAGCTCGACAAAAAGCAGCTTGTCGTCGGATATAAAGTCCCTGACCTCCAGGACCTCTCTTACCGATTCGTGGAGACTTTTGTAGTTATTGATGAACTCATCCGGACCGTGCAGTATGCGGATAGGGCTTTTCGGGTCGAGGGCGTTATCGTAGTATTCAACGGTGACATCAGGGGCAAAAAAGGTGACGATATCATCGTATCTCTTGTTGTTGAAGTGTCCCACGTATTCCAGGAATTGTTCTTTGTTCATCTTTCTTCCTCCATATTGCTATTATATAACTATTTCTTTCAGTGCCTTTTCCAAATCGGGGGGGAGGGGAGAGGTAAATTCCACGTAGTCGCCGGTGGAAGGCAGGGTAAAACCGAGGCGTGAGGCGTGGACGAACTGCCGGGAGAGGTGGGGGGATTTTATTCCGTAGACTTTATTACCAGCTACCGGATAGCCGATAGCGGCAAGGTGGACCCTTATCTGGTGGGTGCGTCCCGTCTCCGGCCTGACCTCCAGCAGGGTGAAATCGCCGGCGTATTCAATCACGTGATACTCTGTCCGTGCTTCCCTGCCCCTGCTCTCGGCAACCACCGCCATACGCTGCCGGTGGCGGGGGTCGCGGCCAATCGGCGCTTCGATAATGCCGTCCTCCGGGGACAGGTGCCCCTTGACGAGTACCCGGTAGACCTTGACTACGGAGCGGGACTTGAACTGGTCGGTCAGGTTCGAGTGAGCGGCGCTGTTTTTAGCTACCAGCATCACTCCCGAGGTGTCCTTGTCCAGGCGGTGAACGATGCCCGGTCGCTGCCAGTCGCCGGTATCGGGCAGCCGGGAAAGATGATATAAAATGGCGTTGACGAGGGTATGGGCGGGGTGCCCCGGCGCCGGGTGGACGGTCAGCCCGGCCGGTTTATCGATTACCAGCAGGTCGTCGTCCTCGTAGAGGATATTCAGCGGAATTGCCTCGGGTGTCAGCGTGCTGGGGGCGGGAGGGGGCAGGTGGACTGTTAGCCTGTCTCCGGCGTTAAGTTTGATTCCCGCCCTGGCTGTTCTGTCATTAACCGTTATATAGCCGTCGCCGATTAGTTTCTGGGCCTGCGTCCGGGAGAGCTCCGGGCAGTGTCCGGTGACATACCTGTCCAGGCGGACGCCCGGCTCGTCAACCACCAGGTTGTATAGCTTGCTATCGCTTTCTGTCATCTCTCCTTATTATATTACATTGAAATCCGGGCTTCATTCCACTATCTGAAAAACAACAGACTTTTCAGCGTTAATTGACAATGGTCAGATAAACGTATTAAAATTCGGTGTTCAATTTTCGTCATACCACGAAGGTCAGTAGTGGGGGTGATATTCATGGCTTGATGGAAAAAGACTATGGTAATAGTTTGTTAAGGAGGTAAAAAATGGCAAACGTACCTGATAAAATCGAAACCTGGCAAATGACGGAACCAGGCAAGCTGGCAAGAGTTAGCCTCGATATGCCTGAGTTGAAGCCGGGTGAGGTAGTGGTCGAGATTGCCGGCTGTGGGGTATGCCATACCGACCTCGGGTATTTTTACGATGGCGTACCTACGGTAACCAAACCGCCGCTGACACTGGGACATGAGATTAGCGGCACGGTAATTGCCGGTGATGATAAACTGGAGGGCAAAGAGGTAATTGTCCCGGCGGTGATGCCCTGTAATAACTGCCCGATTTGCGCTGCCGGCAGAGGCAATCGCTGTCTTGCCCAGAAGATGCCCGGCAACAGCATGGATATTTACGGCGGCTTTTCCAGTCACATTGTAGTGCCCTCCGTGGACTTATGTGTTATTGACGACAAGAAGGGCAGGCCGCTGGAGCAATTTGCGGTAATCGCCGATGCCGCAACTTCGCCTTACCAGGCGGCGGTGAGAGCCGACGTTAAACCCGGTGATTTGACCATTGTCCTCGGTACTACCGGAGGACTTGGAGTATACGCTACTCAAATCCTGTCGGCGATGGGCGCCAAAGAGGTGATAGGCATCGCCCGCAACCAGCAGAAACTGGAAAGGGCAATGAAATACGGAGCGACCCATACCATCAGCACCGTTGATAAGAGCGCCAGGGATGTCAGGGATGCATTCCGCGGCTATACCAAGGAAAAGGGTCTGCCCGGCTACGGCTGGAAAATATTTGAATGGACCGGAACAGCGGCTGGTCAGGAAATCGCTTTAGAGCTGGTTTCCTTCATCAGTGTACTGGTTATCGCCGGTTACGGTATGCAGAAGAATGAATATCAGCTATCGAGGTTAATGGCCTTCGATGCCGATATCAGGGGTACCTGGGGTTGCTTACCTGAATACTATCCTGTTGTCCTGAAAATGGCCCTGGATAATAAGATAGCGATAGAGCCTTTTGTTGAGACCAGGCCGATGAGCCAGATTCAGCAGGCGTTCGATGATGTCCACAAAGGCGGACTGGACAAGAGAATAGTACTGATACCCGACTTTTAAAAAATACAAAAATAAACATATGGAGGGGGAAAATGGCATTAGACTGGATACCAAGGGACAATGAACTAAAAAGTCATCAGCTTTTCGGTGACGAACACTTCGGCACTGAGCCGCCGTGTACGATGTTTGAGAAGAAGCCGCTGGTTAATCCCAAGACCGGCGACAAAGTCGACGGGCTTTATACAGCCTGGGTCACTCTCAACAACCCTGCTCAGTACGGCTCCTACACCACGGAAATGGTAAAGGGAGTCCAGGCCGGTATGCACAAGGCTTCGATGGACAGGAGCGTTGTCGCCATAATATTCGCCAGTGTCGGCGACCGCGCCTGGTGCACCGGTGGTAACACAAAGGAATATGCCGAGTATTACACCAAAAGACCGAAGGAATATGCCGACTATATCGACCTGTTCAACGGAATGGTAGACAGCATCCTCAGAGCCAGGGTTCCGGTAATTTGCCGGGCTAATGGTATGCGGGTCGCCGGCGGGCAGGAAATCGGCCAGGCGTGTGACCTCACTGTCGCTGCTGATACCGCTCAGTTCGGACAGGCAGGAACGGCGCATGGTTCTACACCGACCGGCGGTTCCTCTGACTTCTTGCCGTGGCAGTTACCGACCACAGAGCTGGCGATGTGGAACTGCTTCTCCAATGAAATGTGGAGTGCTTACAAGATGGAAAGGCTGGGCTTCATCACCAAGGCTCTGCCGATTAAGAAAGACGAAAAAGGTGAGTGGGTGAGAGACCCGAGGGTTATCACCGATAAATATGTTGATAACGGCGAGATAGTTTACGGCGAATTCAAGAAGGGTGACGCCTTCAAGCAGAGTACTGGTATGCTGAAGGGGCTTCAGACCGACTGGTCGCAGCTTGACGCCTACATCGGCAATATGGTCTGGACAATCGCTAACCTGATGCCTCTCTGCCTGATGATGACCGTAGAGCAAATCAGGACGAAAAAGAGGTCCTTCTGGGATGACGCCAAGGTTGGTTCCATGTACTGGCTGGCTGCCAACATGAATACCGAGGCATGGCTCGGCTTCAACGCCTTCAATACCTCAGACCTGACCGGCACGCGGGACATTGACTTCATAAAGTACCGCCAGCTTGTGGCTGAGGGACATGAGTATAATGATGAGCTGATGGAAGCCGTTATGGCCAAACCCAAGGAGCAATAGTTAAGCTCATTAACCCGATGATAAGAAAGCCCACCGATACGCCGGTGGGCTTTCTTTTTTCATTCTGAAGAAGCCTATATAGCGCGGGAGGTTTCTAATCAACTGTCTGGCGTAGTTGTTGATGGTATCTGGCAAGGTTAAGGCAGGGCCTTTTAGGGACTTGACAAGGCAATGGGTAAGTGATAATGTGTTATAGCGTAAAAATAACGTAATACTAAATTTTTGACATACAGATGATAAGCATTAACTGTGTCGTACTATTTGACATGGAGATACGGATACGTTAGCATTGTTGTGTTCCTTCCCCTTAAATCAGACGTAGTATCCTTCATTTCAGGGATTTCTACAGAGAATATTAAACTAACAGCTTATACGGCATTCAGAGGAGGAGTTATGGATTATAAAAATATTACTCTGGAGAAGAAGGAAGGCATAGCAAAACTAACCATTAACCGTCCCCCGGTTAACGTAATGAATCAGGAAACCCTTGGTGAAATTTGCAATGCTCTGGAAGAGCTGGCGAAGGACGAAGAGACCAGGGTGCTGCTGATTCGCGGCAGCGGGGACAGGGCTTTCTGTGCGGGAGTGGAAGTGGGCGACCACGTAGGCGATAAAATGCCGGTGATGATGAAGGAATTCGGCAGGGTTTTCCCGCTCTTGAGAAACCTGGGTAAACCAAGTATTGCCGTGGTGAACGGCGTGGCTCTCGGCGGCGGCTGTGAGCTTGTTGCCGGATGCGATATGGCTGTTGCCTGCGAGAAAGCCAAGCTCGGTCAGCCGGAGATAGTTCTGGGTGGTCTGGCACCGGCAGCCGCTCCTTTACTCCCCAGGATAATGGGGGAGAAGAGGGCTTTCGAGGTTCTCCTTCTCGGGGACAGTATCAGTGCCGCCGAAGCCGAGCGAATCGGACTGGTAAACAAAGTGGTCCCTGCAGAAGAACTGGACAGCACCGCCGAAGAAATCGCCCGTAAGTTCCTGAAAATGAGCGGTCTCAGTGTCAAGCTTGTCAGGGACGCTTTCTATCGCTGTGCCGAGACCGCTGACCTTGACGCAGGTATTGATATAGGAGTGGAGTTAGGAATTAAAAGCTGGGAGACGGAGGACGGTCAGGAAGGGTTGAAATCTTACATTGAGAAGAGGTCCCCTGTCTGGAAGAATAAATAACCGGGGCTGACACGGAAGCTAAGCCGTGGTAAATTTCCCCCTGCTGATTAATGCGGGGGTTGATTAGCGATATTAACAGGAGGATAGAGAATGGCGCAAAAAATAATAAAAAGCGATTGCATAATGTGTATCAACAGTTGCGGTATTAACGCCTATGTTGAGGACGGCAAGCTGGTCAAAGTGGAGGGTATGGCCGAGCACGCAGTCAGCAAAGGTTATATCTGCCCGAGGGGAGAGGCGCTGGTGGAATACGTCTATTCCCCGGACCGTTTGCAGTACCCTATGAAAAAAGTGGACGGGGAGTGGCAGAGAATTACCTGGGATGAGGCGCTGGATACCATTGCCGATAAATTGAAGGATATTAAAGAGAAGTACGGTGCCAAGGCTCTGGCTGTATACAGCGGCTCGTTAGGGACTGAAAATATCGAGCTTGCCGGTTTCGCCCAGAGGTTCCGTGGTGTTTACGGGACGCCTAATCTTCTTTCCGTAGAAGGAAACTGTTTCCGCTCCCGGATTATGGCCCGCCAGATGACCTTCGGCGGTTACCCCATCGAAGAGCCGTGGAACTCTAAGTGTGTTGTCATCTGGGGACAGAATATGGACAACTCCAGGGCAACCATAGCTGCCAAGGTTTATGAAGCCATGGATAACGGTACTCTGGAACACCTGATTATTATCGACCCCAAGCGTATCCCGATGGCGGAGAGAGGCACCTATATCCGGATAAGGCCGGGAACGGATACCGCTCTGATGCTGGGGATGATGAATGTCATCATAGAGGAAAAGCTTTATGATAAAGAATTCATTGATAAAAATACGATAGGGTTCGATAAGCTGGTGGAGCACGTTAAGCAGTATCCACCGGAAGAGGTAGAGAAGATAACCTGGGTCCCGGCGGATGATGTCAGGAAGGTTGCCCGGATATTTGCCACCAACAAACCGGCTGCCAATGTCCCGGGTACCTGCTCTATTGACCAGCATAGAAACGGTTTCCAGGGCAACCGCGCTCTGGCAATTTTGCAGATAATCACCGGTAACGTCGATATCCCCGGCAGTTGGGTAACGATACCGTTTATCCGCCTGGGAGACCTCAGGGTTACCGAAATAAGCGAGCCGATTGGTGCTGACGTGCATCCCCTGTTCCGTAGCTTCTGGGGAAGAATATCCCCCTACGGTCAGCAAATGCTGTTTGCCGACGCAGTCCTCGACGAGAAACCTTATGCTCTTAAAGCTTTAATCGTTAACGGCGGGAATCCTGCCCTTACTCTGCCGGATACCAAACGTATAAGGGAGGCGATGAGGAAGCTCGACTTCATGGTGGTGATGGACCTGTTCATGACAGACACTGCCGAACTGGCTGATATCGTACTGCCTGCCTGCTCCTTCCTGGAGAAGAGCGGCGTGGGCTATGTTTACGGGGTAAACACCGGTATACCCTATGCTTTGCTCCGCAAGAAGGTGATTGAGCCGGTTGGCGAAAGCTGGGCTGACTGGAAAATATGGACGGAACTGGCTAAGAGAATGGGCTACGGGGAATTTTTCCCCTGGAAGACCGAGGAAGAGGTGGTTGATTTCTTCCTCAAGCCAAGCGGTCTGACAAGGGAACAACTGGAGAAAGAGCACCCTGAGGGTGTATTTTACGTCGAGGACGACAAAAAGTATCGGGGTGGTGTTTACAGGACTCCCTCCGGAAAGATAGAGATTTATTCGGAAACGTTGCTGGAGAACGGCTACGACCCGCTGCCTCTCTTTATCGAGCCCAGCCAGAGTCCGGTCAGCACGCCGGAACTGGCGAAAAAATTTCCGGTAATCCTGACAACCGGCTCCCGTGTTCCGCAGTACACCCATACCCAGCTTAGAAATATACCGTCCCTGCGGAAAGAAGTTCCGGAACCGCTGGCGGAGGTAAATCCTGATACTGCCAAGAAGTACGGCATAGCCGATGGTGATATGATTGTTGTTGAAACGCCGAAGGACCAGATAACGCTCAGGGCGCATACGGTAAAGGAACTGGCACCCGGAGTGGTCGGTATCCCTCACGGCTGGTCTGAGGCTAATGCCAATCTGCTTACCTCGCTGGATGTCCGTGACCCGATAACCGGATATACGGAGATGAAAGCCCTGCTCTGCCGGATAAAGAAAGCCTGAGCAGACATCTGCGGACAACCGGGATAGAATCTGTGGCCGAGTTCCGATGAAATTGGAGCTCGGTCACAGTCGTAATGCTCGAGCGGGGCAGGGCTAAGAGCGTAAGAAAAGCTTAAGAGGTGAAAATGCAAGCTAACTACGGTTTCAAGGATGGCTCGGGCGACTGGTTCCTTGCCATTGATACCGATAAGTGTGACGGGTGCGGTAAGTGCGTAGAAGCCTGCCCGGCGAATGTGCTGGAGGTGGGCGATGATGAGTTCGACCCCTTCCGCGATGAGCCTGTAGCCAAGGTAAGGCAGGATGAGCGTAAGAAGCTCAGGTATAGCTGCGCTCCCTGCCAGCCCGGCTATGGTGAGAAACCGGTCCCCTGTGTCGCCGCCTGTGAACCGGGAGCAATTTCTCACTCGGAAGGGTGGAAGCTCTTATTCGGCCACTGATAATACCGTCCGCTACGCACCGGGCAACTTTCTCAGAGCTTTAGTGTACTTCTCGGCGGATGCATACTGCTTTAAACCACTCATTTCAGCAACATCAAGGTACTGAATGGCACCAACCTCACAGAAACGAACGCACTGGGGGTCACCATCACAGTAATCACATTTGACTGTGATATGCTCAACCTTATCGTATACAGGTGCCCCGAAGGGGCAAGCAAGGATACATGTTTTACACCCGATGCACAGGTTCTTATCAATGAGGACCATATGCCGTTTCGGATCTATGTGGCAGGCTTTTGTCGGGCATACTTCTACACAGAAGGGTTTTTCACAATTCTGGCAGGTTAAGGGAATATAAAGTCCAATTTCCTCCCACTTGATTACTCTGATTCGAGAGCGGCTCGGATTACTGGCACCGGTGTGGAAGACAGAGCAGGCAAGCTCACACGCCCGACAGCCTGTACATTTCTCGTAATCAATAACTAATACCTTCTCCTGCATCTGGAAACTCCCCTCTTAATCTGCCCTTCGAATTAAATCATTCTCGGGTTTCTCTCAGGTTATATTGATACAAAATCAGCCTTTCTAGCGGATGTTGCTCTTTAATCCCCGCGTAAACGACCCCGAACCTGAGGAAGAAGCCTCCTATCAATAACAAAGAGCCGGCCAGAAACAGCAAGAAGTGCTGCTCGTGGAACCGGGAATAAATACCTTCAAGAATAACGGGGAAGAAAAATCCCAAGGCAATAATGCCTATCCAGAATACAAACCTGAGATTTCCTGACAACAACAAGCGAACTGAATCCTTTCCATATTCTTCTGCCTTGTATCTGGAGAAAAGATATAAGGCGAGTACGATGGCTTCTATTATGATGAGAATCTGCTCCGTAAGAGTCAATGCGTTCATCAGTTGATAGGGATATCCTTCAGAAGGGGTCAGAATACTATATCCCAGAGTTGACAGGATAACTGCCATTGCTCCCGTGGATAATGCGGAAACTGTGAATAGAGCAGGAAGAAGCGACGTATTCCAAAAAGCTACATACTTGACAGATTGTATGAGAATCCCGGTATAGATAGCTGTAGCCAGGGCTAAGACAAAACCGATAATATCGAGTATTAGCAGAAGGGATGACCAGTTACTGACACTTATACCCAGATGGGGGAGAATGGAAATCCCTAAAACCACTACCCCGACGATGATACACAATGAGAGGATATAAAACCCTCGAGATAGCCAGGAAGTCTTCGGGTTCAGTATTGTATTTAGAAATCTCCTTTTAATGCCCAGCTTCAAGACGAGAAAGAGGGCACCGATGGCAACCAGGATAGGTCCCCATAATATCATCGGTCTTAAACTGTATGGGGAATAACCCAACCACTCCATAAGGATACCGATGGCGAAAGAACCCGACCCTATGCCCGCCAGGTACAGATAGACGACGACCTGCCATCCCCACTCATTCTGTGGCTTCGGATATCTGCTATGTATGGCTGGATTAGCTCGCCCCGTATTCATTCTTCTATTACCATCGTTTTCTTTGAGCTTATGGCTTGGATTTTATCTAATGTCGATAAAATCGTTTCTCCGTTAGCTCCGGCTCCAGCATCCAGGTGGGTAAATCTCTGCTCATATCATCAGCTCGCTTACAAGACCTGCCCCTGCCTTATCCTCCGGAAACAAAGGCTATTATGTGGATTTCGTCTCCATCCTTTACCGGCTTGGCAAGCTCTTCCGGATAGGCGCTTTCCATATTAACGAAAATGTCAATGAAGTTATTCAGCTTACCGTCTTTTCCGAACAACCAGTCCCTGGCATCGGGAAACCGTGCAACTAGCTGCTCAAGGCACTCCCCGACATTTTTGCCGTTGACCTCAAATATTTCCTCGCCATCGGTAAGGTGAGTCATGGACGGATTGATGTTTATTTTTACGCTCACAGACCACCTCTACCCTGGAATAGCCGCGATGCTCACAGGAGATAGATAGCACCTCTTCCCTGCAATAGTAGCGGGAGTGCTCCTCTTTTGATACCGGGTTAGGGCTATTCCGTAGCTATGGCGGCGCTGACCTTTTGTGTAATGCTGGTCAGTTTGTCGGCAACTCCAATCTGCTTGGTAGCGCTCTGCTCGCTGGCATCAACGTACGTTACCGCTTGCGTCTCGCAAAATCGGACGCATTGCGGGTCACCGTCGCAGAGGTCACACTTGATAACCTGTTTGGACAGGTTATCAAAGCTCATTGCCCCGAACGGACAGATAGCAACGCACATACGGCATCCGATGCAGGTATCATAATCAATCATTACTCTATTAAGGCTTTCATCCCGGGAAATGGCTTTTACCGGGCATATTGCCTGACAGGGAGCCGATTCACATTGCTGGCAGCTCATCGGAACGTATCGCCCCTCCTGTTCCCATTTGATTATCTTTATCCGGCTCCGTGCCGGATTGCTCACTCCCGCGTGCATGATTGAGCAGGCTAATTCACATTCCCGGCAGCCGGTACACTTCTCATAATCCACTACTAATACTTTACTCAACTGTATTCTCCTGTTCGTATATTCTAGAGTTTGTGAGTCGGCTCTTTATCAATCTCGAGCCTCTTCAAGGTCTCAGGAGTGGGAACACCATTTTCGTCCCAACCGTGGTGCTGATAGAATTCATCTATCATCTTGGTGAGTTTTTCTCTGTCTATGCTTAGCCCCCGGACGTCCGGGATGCCGAGTTTGTTAGGCAAATCGAAGTAACGGTCGACCAGCCAGTCGTCTTTCCTGGTCAAGCCTTC
>CAZOUZ010000050.1:0-10918 GCA_964583115.1 uncultured Dehalococcoidales bacterium | reverse complement strand
TAATCCAAATACTTTGTCAATAAAATGTACCCGTTGGGTAGTGGGTCAGTTTCAAAAGTAAATATAAAAAATAAACAGTAAAGTAATAATTATATTATCTATTAATAATTATATGATACTATAGAGTGGTAATTGGTCTAGTAGGGGGATATTAGGAATTGGCTATTGAGGGCATTCTAATTATCCTGAATAAACTTAAAGCTGGGAAAGTCATACAAGACTACGCAATAGCTGGTGGTTATGCATCTATGTACTATGAAGTACCAATGGCTAGTTATGACTTAGATGTATTAGTATTGCTATCTTCGGAAGAAGATTATCATAAGCTCTACGAATATTTCCGCAAAGCTGGGGCAAAGATTGAGAATGTGTATATTTATATTGATGATATGCCTGTTCAGTTCTTGCCAAATTTTATAAGTCCTCTTTACAATAGCGCGGTTGAAGATGCTCTATTGATTGACTTTAATGGGATACAGAGTAAATTCGTTAGTGCCGAGTATTTGATACTTTTGTTCTTGACAGCTTTTCGAGACAAGGATAAAATAAGGATTAGATACTTATTGGATAAAGTTGATAAAGACTTATTGTTATCCCTTATTGAGAGGTTTAATAATGGCGACAATAAATTACTTAAGAAATACAAAGAGCTTTTGGAAAGAGCGTGAAACCGCAAGAGTTGCTTTAGATAGAAAGCGCTCAAGCGCGCCTCGCTCTGAAAAAGTCATTATTTCCGCAAGGTTACATTCAGATGCCACTTTTCTAAAGAGCGGACGTGTGGTAAAAGCCAAACACTAATCAGTGTTAACCAATCTCACTATATTCTCAACCGTCAAAATGTGGTCACATATCCCTGCTGCCATAGCAGGCGTTCTCGGATACGGATTAGCAAGGCTCTTATGCGGTCTAGCAAAGTTGTAATACGTAAAGTAAAGAGCCAATGCCAGAATATGATTTTCTAACTTCTTAGAGAAAGCATTGGTTAGCCTGGTAAGTCTCCGCATACTCATTCTCATTGTGAGGTTTTGCCGTTCTACATAGCTTGTTGAGATTGCTTTATATAACTATCTGACGAAGCAATACTGTAGTCATCGGGTAAAGAAGGCTTGTAGTCGCTAATCCCGTTCATTCTGTCTATTACGCTCTGGTGTATTTTTATCCCTTCCGGCAGTTTGCGGGCTACCGGCCAGCCGAAAATTATCCAGGACAACTTCCAGGAGTTATGCATCTTCCCCAGGGCGTCCTGTTTCAGACTGTCTTTCCAGCCTTCTGCCAGCTTCAGCCCGCACCCGTATGCTTTATCCATCATCCAGGCAAAGGCAATATCCGAGAGGGCGCGCTCGTTGTTCTCACAGCCTCCGCCTACATCGGAGTGAGCTCCGGCGAACCAGGCCTGCTCTATTACCTGGTCTTTTTTCTTTTCGGATTCATCCCAGATGTTTGCCTTGTATTGTTTCCGTTTTTCGTCGATAGCTATTGCGTGATAACCGTGTTTGATGTCCGGATTGAGCTTCTGGTCGGGGAACTTCTTGCTGAGATTGGTTCCCAGAGCGCCCACGGTGTCCCATATCCCGATGAAATGCGGTTCGCATTGGTGAGAAAAGGTCTTTTTGAAACCCTTATAGACCTCGAATTCTTTTTTCCTGTTCATTTTAAAGTACATTTTGGACACGTAAGGTATAAGGTTCTTGCTGCCTTTCTGGAGAATGCCGAAGTGGTGAATCATTCCGGCAAGGGCGCGTGCCGTATAAGCACCCCTGCTGAATCCTAATATATATACTTTATCATCCGGCTCGTACCTGTTCATAAGGTACTCATAACCGTCCTCGATATTCTCCCGGATTCCGTAACCGAATGCCAGCCCCAGCAGGATTCCGATACGCCTTCCGAGTATTCGCCCCAGGAAGCTGAATGTTCCTACCCCCGGGTCGTAGAAGGCAACCTGAGCGTCATTTCTCAGAATTGCCTCGAATGTTTTCACCACGTTGGTGTTATCCCTGCCATATTCCTTGCTGGTGCCATCGTAACAGACCACGATATTCTTGCTCGTAATATGAACCTCTCTACTGGAAGAAAACTCCCTGAACCCCAATTTATACGTTACAGGATTTCAGGGAGTCTTTGCTCCTTGTTCTATATAATTTTTCCTGTTCTTGAGTTACGCCTTCTCAGCCTGTCTCTGGGCAACGATTTTCTGGGTAACCGGCTGAGGTACCGGCTGATAGTGGCTGAACTCTGTGGTGAAGGTCCCTCTGCCCTGTGTAATCGACTTAAGGTCTATGGCGTAGCGCTGAATTTCAGCCAGCGGTACCTGCGCCTGGATAATATTATTTCCGTTCTCCGGATTCATACCCTGTAGCTGGGCGCGTTTTGTGTTGAGGTCGCCGATGATATCGCCGGTGTAATCTTCGGGGACGGTAACGGTAATATTCATTATCGGCTCAAGAAGGATAGGTTGTGCCTGGGACAGTCCTTTCTTTACCGCCCCGTCTCCGGCAATCTTGAAGCATATTTCCGAAGAATCTACCGGATGGAAGCTGCCGTCGTAAACGGTTACCTTTATATCGGTGACCGGGTAGCGGGCAAGGACTCCTGCCTGGACTGCTTCGTTGACGCCTTTCTCCACCGCCGGTATATAGTTCCTGGGTATGCGTCCTCCCACTACTTTATCGACGAACTCACAGCCGCTGCCGCGGGACAGAGGCTCCAGCTCCAGCATAACATGCCCGTACTGCCCGTGGCCTCCGGTCTGTTTCCTGTGCTTGTATTCGGCCTGAGTTGATGCGACGATAGTTTCCCGGTAGGGGACTTTCGGGGTTTCCAGGTTTATATTGACACCGAATTTACTCTGCATCTTCTCGGCAGCTACTTCAAGTTGTGTCTCTCCCAGCCCGGATAAAATGGTCTCACCGGTATCGGTATCCCTGTTCAGACGGAGGGTGGTGTCTTCTTCAACCAGCCTGGATAAGGCTGCCCCCAGCTTATCAAGGTCGGCCTTTGTCTTGGGATAGACCGCTTCACTGAAAATCGGTGGGGGGAATGAAATGGGACTGAGCTTGACCGGTTTATCCTGATTGCAGAGCGTATCCCCGGTGACGGTTATGCTTAATTTTGCCACTCCGCCGATATCTCCTGCCCCTATCCTGGCTACCGGCTCCTGGGTCTTGCCTCTCAGGGTGAATAGCTGGCCGATGCGTTCTGTCTCGCCGCGTTCCGAGTTCCATACCTGGGAGTTGCTCTCGATAACACCGCTGTAGACCCGGAAATAGGTAAGTTTACCGACGTAGGGGTCGGCAGTGGTCTTGAATACCAGGGCGGCTAACGGGCCGTCCTGGCTTGGCTGGAGAGTCTCTTCCTTTCCGGACTTACCGATGATAGCCACATCCCGCTCTTTTGGCGCCGGCAGGTAATCATTTACCGCGTCAAGCAGCAGGCTAATCCCGATATTTTTCAGGGCTGAGCCGGTAAGCACCGGTACCGCCTTGCCGGTTACGACGACCTGTTTCAAACCTTTGGCGAGTTCCTCCTGGCTTAACTCCTCTCCGCCGAGGTATTTCTCAAGCAGGCTGTCATCGGCTTCGGCTGCCGCCTCGACAAGTTTTTCGCGGTAAGACTCCGCCTGGCTTTGCAGTTCCGAGGGTATTTCACCTTCCTTCATATCGGAGCCTGTATAGCCTTTCATCGTCAGCAGGTCAACTACTCCCTGGAAACCGCTCTGAGAGCCTATCGGCATCTGCACCGGCACGCATTTCTGGCCGAATTTCTCCTGAAGCTCGTTTACCGTGCGGGGAAAATCGGCGTTCTCCCGGTCCATCTTATTGACGAAGATAAGGCGGGGCAGACCGGATTCCTCGCTGTATGCCCATACCTGCTCCGTGCCGACCTCGACACCGGAAGCGGCGCATACTGCGATAATTGCTCCTTCGCTTACTCTTATTCCCGACTTGACCTCGGACACGAAATCGGAATAACCGGGAGCGTCCAGGATATTAATCTTGGTATTCTTCCAGACACAGGGAAGCACCGATAGGTTAATGCTTATCTGGTGTTTTGCCTCTGCCGGGTCGTAATCCGAGACGGTAGTCCCGTCTTCAACCTTGCCCAGGCGGTTAATTGCGCCGTAATTAAATAAGGCTGCTTCTGATAATGACGTTTTACCAGCCCCATTATGAGATAGCAAAACAATGTTGCGGATGTTCTCCGGTCCGTATTGGTCCATGTGGTCACCTACTCCCTTTTATCAATTCAATTCATATTATAATCGGAGTTTGTGGATACGGCAAGTGATTCCAGGCGGGACCTGTGCCGGTCAGTCGATGAGTAGCGGGGTAAGCCAGGTCTCGATGATGGCGGCGATAAATAGCAAAGCGACCGCCACTGCCAGGTATTTTAAGTTCTGCCTCAGGTTGGGCAGTACCAGCTCTCTTTTTTCCTTTTTAAACATTGCCAGTATCGCTGCCGTGCCGAAGCTGAGAGCGACTGCCTCAGCCATAATAAGGGCCGGCAGTTCAAAGATGCCGTGCGGGAGCAGACCGGCCAGCAGAAAGCCGATGGACTCCTCCTGGAGTACCGCAGTTGATACCAGGCCGATAATCCAGCCGTTAATAAACAGTGCTAACACTGGCACCAGGCAGAAAAGCGGGCTGAGGGCGAAACTCATCATCACCACTGAAACATTCCGAATATAGATGAGGATGAAGACGGCTATATCGGGCAGCGGCTCCAGAAAATCGGCGAACTCCCCGAGGGCATCGATATCCTCGAAAAGGAGTTCGAGGGTATCGGCGGGAGTGACCAGGCCCAGCGCCAGCCCGATGCCGAATAAGAATATGGCAATAAAAAGCCACCGTTTATAGCTCATTTACAAACTGTTTCCGGGAGAATCGTTGGAGACTGTTGCCCGTAGACTCCTTTTCAGGCGCCGAATTTATTATTGAAGACAATTTCAGAGAGTTCTTTTCTGGTCGGGGTCCGGCCTTCCTCTGCCGGAAAGCCGAGCGGAGTCATTGCCACCACGCAGTAACCTTCCGGCACTTCGAGAATTTCAGCGGCTTTTTCAGCATCGAAAGCGCCGACAATCACCGTTCCCACTCCCAGGGAGTGAGCCGTCAGCACCAGGTTCTGCATCGCCAGACCGGCGTCAAACATATACCAGTAACCTTCTTTATCGGTGGTGGGGGCGCCATCACGGCAGCCTGCCCGGTTCATTTCGGAGCAGATTACTACTGCTATCGGCGAGTTCCTGACCGGGTCTGCGGCCGGATTGTTGCTGCTTAACGTACCGGCGAGTTTGTCCTTGATACTGCTGTCACGCACCACGATAAAGCGCCAGGTCTGGGTATTCGCCCAGGACGGCGCCCACCGGACGGCTTCGAGAGTCTTCTGCAGGGTCTCTTCGTCAATCGGGTCGGTCTTTTGCTTCCGGATGCTTCTCCGGTTCTTTATTGCTTCTGTGAGTTCCATTTTCCCCTCCGCTCAGTATATTTTTATTCTTCATCCCAGGCGCCTTTGCCGATAAGGGAGACAAAGCGACAGCCTCCCAGGTCCTGAATCTTATTCTTTCTTTTTTGCCTGGTGATTTTGTACAGCTCCTGGGTATAGCGGGAACCTACGGGAATGACCATCCGTCCGCCGATTGCAAGCTGAGCTACAAGCTCGGGTGGGACTGCGGGAGCGCTGGCAGTAGCTATTATGGCATCATAAGGCGCTTCCTCGGGCCGGCCCAGGGTCTCCCTGGCCGTGTGTATGGTGATATTTTTGTAGCCCAGTTTATCCAGTACCAGCCTGGCTATTTCGGCAAGAGCCGGCAGGCGCTCTACCGTAACCACCTGCCGGGCTAATTCGGCGAGGATGGCTGTTTGATAGCCGCTGCCGGTGCCCAGCTCCAGCACCTTTTCACTGCCGGTAAGCTCCAGTGCCTCGGTCATCAGGGCGACGATAAACGGCTGGGAAATTGTCTGTTCCAGACCGATAGGCAGGGGTCTATCTTCGTAGGCCAGATGCCGCTCCTCCTTCGGCACAAAACGTTCCCGGGGTATGCGCGCCATTGCTGCTAATACACGCTCGTCTTTGATTTCGCTGCTGAGGTAATCGACGAGCCTGGCTCTTGCTGCTTCAAAGTCCATAATGAGTCTACCGCCGGGACAGGGCTAGGACAAAACCGTAGCCAGCACGATGAGAACGGCCAGCATCACCACTGCCAGAATACCGATTGTCCAGAGTTCGGCGGCTATGTAGGGATGGCGGATAGCAGCCGGTTTTGCCGCCGGGGCTGGCATGCTTGCCGGAGAAGCAGAGACACCGGAAGGTGAAGCAGGCTCTTGAACTGGAGCAACTTCCTGCTGCCGGATAGCTGCAGCCGGACGGTTTTGTCTATCTGGTTTTCTTTTACTCTGGCTTGAAAACTTTCCTTTTTTTCGCCGTGTTTTACCGGGCATTTTTAAAACTCCCTGCAGTATGCTACTTTGCCCTGGGGTGGGACTTATCGTAGGTGCGCCGGACGTGTTCGCTGGTAAGGTGAGTGTAAATCTGGGTAGTGGAGATATTAGCGTGCCCCAGTAGTTCCTGGACCGACCTCAAATCGGCGCCTCCGTTGAGCATATTTGTGGCAAAGCTGTGTCTCAGGGTATGGGGGGTAATCTCTTTCTCCAGCCCGGCTGCTCTGGCATGCCCCTTCAGTATCTGCCAGAAGCCCTGTCTTGTCAGCCTCTCGCCGCGCCGGTTGAGGAATAACGCTTTTTCCGCTTCGCTGCGTGCCAGGCGGGGACGGGCTTCTTTTGTATATTCTTCCACTGCCAGTGCCGCCTGCCTGTAGATGGGGATGAGGCGCTCCTTTTTCCCCTTACCGAAGCAGCGGACGATATCACCTTCCGTGTCCACGTCACCTAAATTCAGCGATATAAGCTCACTGACCCTCGTTCCGCTGGCGTAGAGCAGGTGGAGCATTGCCTTGTCTCTTTTTGCCTCCGGTGTGGACAGTTTTGCCGGCTGCTCCAGGAGCTTCATTGCCTTGGCGTGAGAGATAGGTTTGGGCAGCACTCTGCCCACATTCGGTGAAGCCACGTTCTGCGTCGGGTTATCTTTCAGGTGACCTTCAGCCACCATAAACTTGAAGAAGGACTTGGCAGCAGCCACTTTCCTTGCTAATGTGGTGGCTGCGTAGTTCCTTTCCTTGAGGTTAAGCTGATGGCTCAGCATTCCCTGCCGGTTGAAGTTTACCCACGATGCGGTCGAGCCTTGCTTTGCCGCTTCTTCTTCAATAAAGCTGGCTAACTGGGAAAGGTCGTTTTTATAAGCATCCAGCGTGTTCTCCGAAAAGCCTTTCTCCACAGCTAGATAAGTCAGAAATCGGTTAATATCTTCTTTCACCACTCCTCCTCACAACAGACAAATTTACAGGCTATGGGGATAATGTCATGTTATTATGGTAATTGTATTTTAACATAACTAAAAAGAAAATGCAGCTATTTCTTACTGCAAATGTCTATTATGAGTAAAGATTCTGCTTGAAACGGGTCGACAGGGGTTGTTTATGATAAAAAAACGTGTTCCGTTTATTGTCCGGTTCCCTTATCAGCCTGAGATTGGAGTACCTTCAATCGGGGTCTCGCTGAGCCGTTCGGCGACTTTCCGGAAATGGAATCCGAAAACGGACAGGCTTATTGATAACGGGAAAGCGCGCGGGTATTTAAAAAGGGTAGAGAGTATCAGCTTCCAGTAATACCTTCTTCCCTTTCCCCTGATACCCAGGAACCATATGGACTTGATAAATCCTTCAAGAAGATATAAATGGATATGAGGCACCCTGTCCAGTTTCGGCGGTTTATATTCTTTCAGGAATGCCCAGACCCGCTCGTAGTACTGCTTGGGCGCGTAGATTGTATCCAGAATATGCTTGTAGCCATTGATAAGTGTTTCGTAGTTCATCTTCGGGATGAAGTTAATGGCAATATCAGTATTGTTGCCGCTAAACCCGTTCAGTAAGCGGTCCTCCTTTTTCAGGCGTTGGTAGAGCCTTGTGCCACGGGGGGCGTTCAGCAAGCCGACCATTGCCGTGACGATGCCGCTCCTCTGGATGAAGTTAATCTGGCTGCGGAATATGGAGACCGGGTCGTTATCGAAGCCGACGATGAATCCGCCCTGTACCTCGAAGCCGTGATTTTGCAAAATTTTTACCGAATCGGCTAAATCACGGTCCCTGTTTTGCATTTTATTGCACTCGACCAGGCTGTCTTCATTGGTGGTCTCGATGCCGATAAATACCCTGTCGAACCCGGCTTGGGCCATCATTTGCATCAGCTCTTCATCATCGGCAAGGTTGATAGAGGCTTCCGTGTACAAGGCAAATGGGTATTTCTTCTTTTTCGACCACTCAATTATTGCGGGCAGCGTTTCCGCCTTCAGCTTCTTTTTATTGCCGATGAAATTATCGTCGACAATAAAGACGCCGCCACGCCAGCCGCGGTTATACAGCGCATCCAGCTCCGCATATACCTGCTTTGTACTCTTTGTTCTCGGCTTGTGACCGTTCAGGATGATGATATCGCAGAACTCGCAGTCGAAAGGGCAGCCCCGTGAATACTGAAGGTTCATTGATGAATATTTATTGATATCGATTAGCGACCAGAGCGGGACGGGAGTTTTATCTATGTCCGGCCGTTCTTCACAGGTATAAATATGTTCAGGGTTTCCCCTGGCTAAATCATCAAGGAACGGGGCGAGGGAGACTTCAGCCTCACCGAGGACGAAGTGGTCAACCCCTTCGAACTCATCGTGCCCGGTGGTGAAGAGAGGTCCCCCGGCAACGGTCTTGGTGCCGAGCTTCCTGCACCTGGCGATTACTTCTTCTACCGAATCTCTCTGCACCGCCATGGCGCTGATAAATACGTAATCAGCCCACCTGATGTCCTCATCGCTCAGGGCGTTTACGTTCATATCGATGAGCTTTTTCTCCCAGTCTTCAGGCAGCATGGCAGCCACGGTCAGCAGGCCCAAAGGAGGGAAAGCAGCCTTTTTGGAGATAAATCTCAGGGCGTGGGTAAAACTCCAGAAAGTTTCCGGGTAGTCGGGGTAAACGAGAAGTATTTTCAAATTAACTCCTTAGCCGGTGCTAATAATAAAAAAGCGGCGAGGTTCTTTTGCCATATTTCATAGGGAAATTACCTCACCACTCTGTATTGACATGAAACGTCCTGAATGTATAGTACTTGTCTGCCGGGTATTTGTCAACCCCGCCGGGAGATGCCTTGACACCTCAAACTGGCAAAGGTTATACTCGAATCACGGCGCGGGGTAGAGCAGTGGAAGCTCGTCGGGCTCATAACCCGGAGGTCGCAGGTTCGAATCCTGCCCCCGCTACCAATTTGGTAATAAGATTACCTCATTTTAGCTTCAGATTGTTTACCTCAATTTTGAAAGTCACCCATTTTTGAGCCTACAGATTGGTAATTATGTTACCAAGTGCGATATTCTTAAAGTAGTGTTCATTGCATACATATTATTGTTTCTTATATTATATAGCCGTGATAAAAACATACTAGACACAATGACATATTGTGTGTGATATGAGTGAGTAAGGTAGAGATGAACAATACCAAAAAACCTTTAGGGATTGACGAAGACTTTAGCCTTCAATGGGAGCTTCCTTTATGGCGTTCTCAATATTACAAACAACTGTCAACGGTAAGGAAGAGTCTACTATTCAGATGGCTTAAGATTAACGTAGTAGCTATTCTCTTTGCCATATTATTAGGATGGTTAATACATCTCAATAGTACAGTAGATATTTCTGAGGCTTCTTTATCAACGTTAGCTATAGGAATAATGACCGCAAGTGCAGCAATCCTAACTATAATAACCGCGTTCCTAATATTTTGGTATGGTAGCGCAATAAATAATCTAAATAGTGTGAGAGATAATATAAGAGAAACGTTAGTAAAACTAGAGGAAATTATAGACGAAGTTCGACCTTATGAGGCAGGGCCTAAAGATGACGTAACTGGTGAATTACGAGATAAGGTGATTCACCTAGCAGAAGTATCAAAGAAATTCAGAGAGGCGTTACTTGTATTATCGGGGAGATTTGATAGAGCAGGTGTTGGTACATATTATGAGAGGACAAGTATGTACCAACTTGATGCAGTCGTGAGGAATGAAGCAGGTAAATGGTTTGTGGCTTACGCAAAGGCTTTTGACGAGATTGTTACGAGAGACTATTGTATGAAAATACGGCGGGAAGCTCAAGTAGTATCCAAACGCCTTTGGAATTTAAATAATGAAAATATGCGTACAAGTAGGCAACTAAAGCAAATCGTAGAATTCATACCAATCTTAATCTCTATGTTATTAGTGTTCGTTTTTGCGCTATCGGTTTCATTTTTATCAGGTATAACATATGGTTCAAGCACCCTATTACCAGTGACCAAAATGATATTAAGCTTGATAATGATTATTCTAATAGTGGTTCATTTGGGAAGCCTAGCCAAATATTTATGGTCATTAGTATCATCAAAATATTTGTTTTATGAAGCAAACCGAATTGTAGAGTTGGAGACTAGTAAAGATTTAGAAAAGGAATATGAGGTTAATTACAGCGAAGCGATAACAAAGGACATGGAAATTATGATGGAAATAATAATTCTGGATTTAAAGCCGAGATTGAAATTGAGGGTGAAACATATTCCTACGAATGTTTAGGTAATATTAAAGGAGATACCGCAATCGCTACCGTAACATTGAAAAATGGAATATTTGCAATCATCATTTCTATTTTCTCGTCGGGCATATTACGATACAATATTCCTTTCCAGATTTCAAACACATTCTGTCCCGCTACAGTCACAAGAACAGCTGTTACAAAAACACCTGCAAGAATATATAACAGTCTGTTATTACCTCTTTTGAGAGTGGCCTCATTATC
>CAZOUZ010000049.1:8334-11210 GCA_964583115.1 uncultured Dehalococcoidales bacterium | reverse complement strand
CGGCGAAAGCCGGAATCCAGTAGCTCCCGCTTCGTTTCCATTCTTTCGTCATTCCGGCGAAGGCCGGAATCCAGTTACTTAGACCATCTCTAGAATCTGGATTCCCGAACAGGTCGGGAATGACGATTTATATATAGCCCTTCTTTACGCCCCTTTTTTACCCCTCCCTTTGATAAAGTCCCGATTTACTCTGTTCACACGGGATTCCGTATGAAATCGGAAGGATACCGAGAGGGATTTTATAAAACTTCTCTCTTTCTCTCTTTGTCATTCCGGCGAAGGCCGGAATCCAGTAATTTCCGAGTTCCCTGAAGTAATGTCACCCTGAGTCCCGATTCGTCGGGACGAAGGGTCTCGGAGTAGTGATGCAAAGAGCATAACTAGCCTCTCCACCCAGAGATTCTTCGTCACTTCGTTCCTCAGAATGACATTTAAGGCAAGCCACATTTACAGAAGGGAAAAATCCACTAAACTTTCTTATCACTTCTGCCATCCCACCTTCAGAAAGTTTTTGAGTATATCCTTGCCGGACTGGGTCATAAAGGACTCGGGGTGAAACTGGATGCCCTCCACCGGGTGCTCCTTGTGCTTCAGTCCCATAATTTCCCCGTCGTCGGTCCGGGCTGTTATCTCGAAGCAGTCCGGCAGCCCGTCCCGCTTCACCGCCAGCGAGTGGTAGCGGATGGCGGAGAAGGGGTTGGGCAGTCCGGCGAACACCCCCTGTCCGGTGTGGTGTATCAGTGAAGACTTGCCGTGCATAATCTTTTGCGCCTGCCCGACGGTACCGCCGTAGCTGTAGCCGATGCACTGGTGCCCCAGGCAGACGCCGAGTACCGGCAGGCTGGTACCGAAATGCCTGATTACCTCGTTGGAGATACCGGCATTCTGCGGCGTCGAGGGACCGGGCGAGACAACTATCCGCTCCGGCTTCATCTTTTCTATCTCTTCGATAGTGGTCTTATCATTACGCACCACCACCACTTCTTCCCCGAGCTCACTCAGGTACTGGAAGAGGTTGTACGTAAAACTATCGTAATTATCAATTAGAAGCAGCATTGTTTCCCCCCGATGCCATAGACTCTTCAGCCTGGTTCACAGCATTAAGCGACGCCCTCGCCTTGTTGAGCGTCTCCTCGTACTCGCGTTCAGGAACGCTGTCATAGACAACTCCGCCGCCCGACTGCGTGTAAGCGACGCCATCCTTGACCACCATAGTCCTGATAGAGATAGCCATATCCATATTGCCGGAGAAAGAGAAGTAGCCGGCGGCTCCGGCATAGGGGCCCCTCTTTTCAGGCTCGAACTCGGCGATTATCTCCATAGCCCGGATTTTCGGCGCCCCGGAAACGGTCCCGGCGGGGAAACAGGCTCGCAGGGCGTCGAAGCTGCTCATTTCACTTCTCAGCTTACCCTGCACGTTCGTCACCAGGTGCATAACGTGAGAGTAACGCTCCACCTCCATAAGCTCGCTGACCTCCACCGTGCCCGGTTCGCTCACCCGTCCGATATCGTTCCGCCCCAGGTCGACAAGCATAATGTGCTCGGCGCGCTCCTTCTCGTCGTTTTTTAGTTCCTGTTCCAGAGCGTCATCTTCAGCCGGAGTCTTGCCCCTTGGCCTGGTGCCCGCCAGAGGACGGGTCGTTACCATGCCGTCTTCGACTCTGACCAGAATCTCGGGAGAAGCGCCGATTATCTGAAAATCGTTAAAATCAAAATAGAACATATACGGGGACGGATTGATGGTACGCAGCGCCCGGTATATCTCGAAAGGCGGCGCCTGGGTCGACTGGGAAAGTCGCTGCGAGGGCACCACCTGGATGGCTTCGCCGGCGGTGATATACCGCTTTATCTTCTCCACGGCGACTTCATATTCCTGCCTGGTGAAGTTCGAGGAAAACTCAGATTTTCCGGCGGGAGCGCCTTCCGCATTCATTTGCTGTCTCGGTTTCAGCGGCTGGTTCAGCCTGTCCACCATCCTGTCAATCCTGGACACCGCTTCCCGGTAGGCTTTCTCAACATCCCCGTCAACGTGGACGTGGCTCAGGACTTTAATCTTGTGGGTAACATGGTCGAAAATAAGCACGGTATCCACAAACATAAACAATGCCTCGGGCAAGCCCAAGGGGTCGCTTTCCGGAGAGGGCAGCTCTTCGAAGCGGGTCACCGTTTCGTAGCTGAGATAGCCCACGGCGCCGCCGCAGAACTTGGGCGGCTCGCCGACCGGCACGATTTTGAACCTGTTCATCTCCCCGGCAATAAGCGGCAGAGGGTCTATCCCGTCCTCACCGCTGACCGCCAGCGTTTTGTACGGTTCGGTGCCGATGAAGCTGTAGCGCGCCAGCCTTTCGCCGCCCTCGACACTCTCCAGCAGGAAAGAGTAGCCACCCCGGTTAATCTTCATAAAGGCGGATACCGGCGTTTCAAGGTCGGCAACGATTTCACGGTAAACGGGCACAAGGTTCCCGTCCTTGCCCAGCTTTTTAACTTCTTCCAATGTCGGGTAATACATATCACCTCCCCCGACCTGATAAACAAAAATCCCTCGCCCTAGGGGCGAGGGATTATCCTTCGCGGTGCCACCCTAACTCGGTTGTAAAAGGAGTGAAGCAACCATCTCTATCAGGTACGGTCCTCGATTTTATCGGGACGATACTCTGGGCTCTGCTAACGGTGCCCTCTCCGTCAAAGTCTACTCTCCCGATTTTATCGGGATTTCGGTTTGCAGCTCCCGAGTCCATTCAACCCCTGCGTCTGGCACCGGCTCACACCTTACCCGGCTCTCTGGGCCTCGCTGGGGGTATACTAGTCTCGTTCTCAGCCTTTATCTATTCAATTGTTACAAAAAGTATAAACTTGTAACGGATTTTTTGTCAAGT
>CAZOUZ010000049.1:0-8234 GCA_964583115.1 uncultured Dehalococcoidales bacterium | reverse complement strand
CAATCCGTTCTAAAATGTCAGGACATCCACTCAGGTAATCCAGAGAAGGAGACTCCAGTGATTGAGATTGTAGAAGCAGAAGAAAAGCATATACCCGATATAGGTCAACTATGGCTGGAATTTATCCGTTTTCATGCAGATGTCGAACCCATTTTTGCTCCGGCAGACGGCGCAATGCAGGGTCATGGAAAAGAACAGGTGCACAGACTGATGAAATTAGATGATGGTCTCGTGCTGGTAGCTCTGGACGGAGAGCAGGTCGTCGGCTACTCCCTGTCGGAAATAAAAGAGCCTCCAAGAGGACTAAAACGAGAGGAGTACGGGTATATTCACGATATGGCAGTCACCGCCAGCTACCGCCGCAAGGGCATCGGCGAAAAAATGTTCGACGAAATTTTGAAGTGGTTTCGCTCAAAAAACATTGACCGTGTTGAGCTTGAGATTACTACACGGAACCAAGTGGCTCATTCATTCTGGAAAAAACACGGCTTCACCGACTATATGCGCACGCTGTACAGGCAAATATAGCCGGCCGGACTGTAAGTCTCATTAGTAGTTATTGGTGTTTAAGAGGGGCTTCGCCCCCTTTTAATCATTAGCACCGGGAGTTTAAGAGGGAGGCGGCGATAAAGCGCCGCCTCCCTCTTCTTTTATCATCCCCCTTCCCCTTTCAAAGGGGAAGGGGGACACAGGGAGATGGGGTTATATAAATCAGCCGTAACATGTTAAAATACAATAAAGAGCATTACTTATTTACATGATGTACACTGAATTTCATTTCCCCTACGGCGAGTCTTTCCTGAAGGCTAAAATTCCCACGGCGAATATCGCTTACACGCTGGAGACCTGCGAAGTAAACGGTATCGAGAACGAATATGAAGCCATAACCAACAGTCTCAGACAGCCGATAGCTTCGGCACCGCTACTCGACCGTATTAAACCGGAGGATAAAGTCGTCGTGCTGGTCACCGATAACACCCGACCCTGCCCGGACGACCGGCTGCTTCCTCCGATGCTAGCCGAGCTGGAGCAAAAGATAGCCAGGGAAAACATCACCATAATCATCGCCCTCGGCCTGCACCCGCCCCTTGACAGGGAAGCCCTGATAAAGAAAGTCGGCAGGAGTATAGTCGAAAACTACAACGTGATAAATCACGACGTAAACGACGTCGTCTACATCGGCACCACTGCCAGGGGCACTCCGGTGGATATGAGCCGGCGGGTAATAGAAGCCGATTTCCGCTTAAGCACCGGCTTCATCGAGCCGCACTTTTTCGCCGGCTTTTCCGGAGGCAGGAAAAGTATCGCCCCCGGAGTCTTCGGCATCCGCTCGGCATACAAAAATCACGGCTACGAGATGATAGAGCACCCGCGGGCCAGGACCGGCATTCTCAAAGGTAACCCGATACACGAGGATATGGTCGAGCAGGCAAAGATGGCTAAACTCGACTTCATCGTAAACGTACTTCTTAACAGACATGGAGAGATTACCCACGTGGTAGCCGGAGACCCCTTTAAAGCCCACGAAGCGGGCTGCGATTTGGAGAAAGGGATTTGTGCGGCTAAGGTGGACAACCTGGTAGATATTACCGTTACCACCAACAGCGGAGCCCCTCTCGACCTCGACCTGTACCAGACCTGCAAAGGGATAGACACCGCCGCACAAATCACCCGGGACGGGGGAATCATAATCATCGCTTCATCCTGCCACGAGGGCGTCGGACCGGAGGAGTTCGTGGAACTGCACTCATCGGTAAGCTCGCCCAAAGAAGTCATCCGGAAAGTCAAGCACCTGGAGCCTGTCGGCGTACAGTGGCAGAACCAGATTCTGGCGCGTACCCAGCTAAAGAACGACATCTATATAGTGTCCGGCCTCGAAGACAGCCTGATACGAAAGATGATGATGGAACCTGTCGCCACCATCGAAGAAGGGCTTGAAAAGGCTTTCGGAGTTATGGGCGGAGACGCAAAGGTGGCGGTAATCCCGGAAGGACCGATGGTCTTTCCGGTCTGGGACGATTAGCTGCGAAATTACTCAGCGCGCCTTGCCCTGACCGGCTACAGCGTCCATCGCCTTTCTGATTTCTTCCAGGTCGCCCAGATAGTAATTCTTTAGCGGCTTCAGCTTATTGTCCAGCTCATAGACGAGCGGTATGCCGGTGGGAATATTGAGCTGCATTATGTCCTTCTCGGATATATTATCGAGGTACTTTACAAGCGCCCGCAGACTGTTGCCGTGAGCCGATATTATTACCCGCTTCCCCGCCTTTACAGCCGGCGCTATCTCCTCGTGCCAGTAAGGCAGCACCCTTGCCGAAGTGTCCTTCAGACTCTCCGTCAGCGGGAGGTCTTTTTCATCCAGGCTTTTGTATCTGGGGTCGTTACCCGGATACCTCTCGTCTGTCTTTTCCACTGTCGGCGGCGGGGTATCATAGCTCCTCCTCCATATCAGCACCTGCTCATCGCCGAACTTAGCCGCAGTCTCCGCTTTGTCCAAGCCCTGCAAAGCCCCGTAATACCTTTCATTCAACCGCCAGGAACGATAGACCGGTATCCACATCAGGTCCATAATATCCTGGACTATCCATAGTGTCCTCACGGCTCTTTTCAGCACCGAGGTAAAAGCGACATCGAAGGAATATCCCTGTTCTTTCAGGACCTGCCCCGCCTTTTCCGCTTCAGCGATTCCTTTTTCCGAAAGGTCGCTATCCGTCCAGCCGGTGAACCTGTTCTCCTTATTCCAGACACTCTCGCCGTGTCTCAGCAAAACAAGCTTTATCATTGTCCCACCGCCTTAAAGCCGTTTACCGGATATTAAACAACCCGAATCACGTATTCAGGGCATACTGCGGCACAGTAGCCGCAGATAATACATTTTGAATCGTCGACCACCGCTTTATCGTCAACGATGGTTATCGCCCCCTGGTCACATTCATCAACACACAGTCCGCAACCTATACAGCGGTCGTATACTATCACCCGCCGCGCCACGGCGTGCACCCGCTGCCGCAGGTCATCTCCAACAGCCAGACCATTGAAGATAGTCGCGTTCATTTCGACTTCGGCTTCGTCTTTCATCCCGATGGCAACGGCATCACACACCGGGAGTTCACGCAGGTAATTGAGAGATTCCTCAACCTCCTGGTGAAGGTGTCCGCCGCCGAGGGGTTTCATAGCATAGACGAACTTTCCCTGCTGCTTGGACTGCCTGAGCGCTTCAAGCATATCATCCAGGTTTCCATCGATAATGCCCAGTCCCCGCTTATTAAGAACGGGAAAGACAATATCGAAAGCCGGCTCTGAATTTATCGCCTGCACCCCCGCCACGGTGTGCGTCGAGGCGCCGATGGCTCCGATAAGGCCGCGGTTTTTGTATTCGATAAGGCACTCCAGCGCCCCCCTGCGGGCGTTCAGGTCTTCGACAGAGGGCACAAGATGCAGATGGAATATACCAACACGCTCAAGAGAAAGTTCCCGCAAGCATTCATCCACGTCCGCTTTCATCTCCTGGTAAGAGATGGCATGGCTTTTACTGGCTATAACTACCCGGTCACTGGAAATTCCCTGTAGACCGAGCGCCAGGTGGGGATAGGTCCCGTAACCCTTGGCGGTATCATAAAAGTTGACTCCCATTTCAAATGACTTCCGTATAGCTCTGCCGCCTTCTTCCGGAGTCATATCCGCCTGGAGCTTTCCCATAATAAGGGTCCCGTGGCAGAGTTCCGTTACCGAGACCCCTGTCGTGCCGATATTAACCAGCCGCACCTTTGCTACCTCCTTATCACCTGTCATTTCCGCTGTCCGCGGTCTCTTCCGCCGCAGCGCTTCATATCGAATTAAGTGTTATTATACTCCTCTTTCCAGTCTTTATTCCACACTCGGCACTCGCCCGGCTTGCCCGGTGCCCATCCGCATTTCCCACAGGTAAATTCAGATATTCGTGCCTGAGCTAAAAATTCGATGCGCCCGAAAGCCGGCTGCGGAGTTACCCGTTTGCCGGGTTAGTCAATAATAAAAGCGCCGTCCGTTAGTAACGGCGCTTTTATACTATTTCCGGGCCGTCTTAACCACTCAGCTACGGGAAATCAGTACTGCCGCCGCCTGTACTCAAAGAAGAGGTAACCCAGCACAATAACGATTCCAACCGCCAGTATAGAGAAAAACCAGAAATTCGCCTGGCTCTTGTCATAATCCGTCTCAACCCTTTCCGGCAGTATCGTCCCTGATGCTTCTCTACCTGCTGCATCGGGCTTATCCGATTCCGTAGAGGAAGGCAGCGAAGACGTTTCATCTACCCAGAAAATCGTTACCATTTCATTATTTTTCTCGCTTACCTCAAGGAGATTGTCAAAGGGGTCGACAACCGCCCTGAAATTATGCTCGCCATATCCAGCAGCCCAGACGAAAGTTATATTATCCGTAACGCCGGACTCTATTGGCCCACCTGATACGTAACCCAGATAGACACTATCAACGTAGCAAGCAATTCTGAAATATTCAGCTATCATATCACCTTCATTCTCAATTACCATGATAAAAGTAACGTTATCGCTCTCCGCCGGCTCAGGCGGTGACAGAGCAATCTCCTTTATAACCAGGTCAGGAGGAACCGGATAGAATACCAGCTTTTCATTATTCTCCTCATTACTCTCCATAACTTCGTCATTTGCGTCGGCAGTTATCCTGATTGTGTGCGAACCTTCCTCAGCAACCCAGGTAAACGTCTCTTTCTTTATATTGCCGTAAGGCAGCGGGCCGATAAGACTGAAAGCTACCCGGACACCATCCACATAGAAATCAACCTGTGTAGGAGGAGCCTCACCGTGTCCGCGGTTCTTGACAGTCGCCAGGAAAGTCAACGTTTCCCCGGGCAATGCTTCTTCCGGTGACAGGGTTACTGAATCGATAACAAGGTCGGCAGCCCTTACACTCAACAGGCTGACCGCCACCGCCTCATTATTGTCCTCATCAAGTTCGATAATTTTGTTAAAGGGGTCAACAACTATCCTCACCTTATGTTGACCGGGTCTGGCAATCCATTCAACATCCACTGTCTCGGAACTGCCGGCCACTACTGAGCGACCGGTCTTAGAAGCCGAAGACTCTCCGTTGAGGAAAAGGTGGAAACGAGGGGTACTGGCCAAAGCATTGCCCTGGTTCCCGATGGTAATACTAAAGGTTACCGTTTCCCCAACCGACGGGTTCACCGGGGACCAGATTACGGTCTTAACGAAAAGGTCGGGAACAATAGGTGGAAAGCTTACCGCTTTTTCATTATTGCTCTCGTCACTCTCAATGATTTTTTCAATCGGGTCAACTACGAGTTTAACAGTGTGGAAGCCCGGCTCAACGAGCCACTTAAGACTTTTGGTAGACACGCCGCCCGGCTCTATTGCACCAAAAGTAACTGAACTGAGCCGTTCATTACCAATATAGGGTATCCCAACCGAGGATGCAGCCGCACCATCACCCTGGTTATTTACCGTAAAGGAGAAGGTAACATTTTCGCCGGCTTTAGGGATTGTCGGCGACCAGGTGATGCTAGTCACAATCAGGTCTGGAGTAAGAGGCGAGATGGTTACGCTTTTCTCGTTATTGTTTTCATCACTCTCGGAAACGCAGTCCTCCTCGTCAACAACCATCCTGATGAGATGAGAACCCTGCTGGGCAAGCCAGGTGAAGTCTTTTACAAGCACCCCTCCAGCTTCTATATTCTGAAGATGCTGCTCTTCCTTAAAACTGCCATCAACGTATAGCTTTACCGATGAGGGCAGTGCCATGGCGCTTCCCTGGTTCTTCACCGCAGCGCTGATGTTTACGGCATCTCCTTTTGACGGGCCCTCCGGCGACCAGGTTATTGACTCGATAACCAGGTCAGGTTCAGCGCCCGGTGAGTATGCGGTATCAACCGTGGTCCCTCCGCCGGTTCCCGTGAAACTCCGGCCGAACTCAATAGCCCGCAGACTGTACTGTCCCAGACCGCAGCTCTTAACAGAAGGTAGTTCGATAGCTCCCGCTCCCGGGTTTCCGCAAGCGGCAAGAAAACAGACAGACAGCAAGGCAGATATCAGCAGAAGAGCGATTCCACCGTAACGAGTAAGTGACTTCACTCCGGCACCTTTTGTTTCCATATCTAAAAATTTATATTGAGCATACAATCACCGGATACGGCTGTCAATAGTATAAAGGGGCACAAAAGGTTCAATATTGAGGAGTGCGGGACTACTCCGTCTCAGGTATGTACCGGGCGTGACAACGGAGACGGCAGCTATAAGTTTCTCAGCTTTCCCTGAGTATCTCGCGGGCGATGACCAGCCGCTGAATCTCGGAGGTGCCCTCGTAAATCTCGGTAAGCTTGGCGGCGCGCCAGTACATCTGGGCGCGTGAATCCCTCATATAGCCGGCGCCGCCGAGGACCTGCACCGCCCCGGCGCCTGCCTCGGTGGCGGTCTCGGTAGCGTAAACCTTGGCCATAGCCGCTTCCCTGGTAAAGGGCAGCTTATTGTCCATAAGATAGGCTGCCCGGTAGGTAAGCAGCCGTGCGGCGTCAATCTTCGTCGCCATATCAACAAGCATCCACTGTATTGCCTGGAAATCAGCGATAGCCTGCCCGAACTGACGGCGCTGCCTGGCATAAGCTACCGCCATCTCGTAAGCACCCCGGGCGATACCCAACCCCTGAGCCGCAATTCCTATTCTGCCCATATCTATTGTGCTCAGGGCTATCCTGAAGCCTCTGCCTTCCTCGCCCATACGGTTTGAAGCCGGCACCCGGCAGTCCTGAAAGACAAGCTCATGCTGGACACAGGCCCGCATACCGGCCTTTAAGAACTGCCTGCCGACGGAAAAACCGGGAAAATCCTTTTCAACGATAAAGGCGGCGATACCCTTATACCCCAGACCCTTATTCACCGTAGCGAAGACGAGCATAGTATCGGCTACCCCGCCATTGGTAATGAAAATCTTGCTGCCGTTCAGTATGTAGTCATCCCCGTCTTTCACGGCGGTCGTCTCAACCGCCGCCGCATCGCTGCCCGCTTCGGGTTCGGTCAGGGCAAAGGAGCCTATTTTTTCTCCCCGAGCCAGCGGCACCAGGTAGCGTTTTTTCTGTTCCTCACTGCCGAAGTGCTCCAGGCTCTCGCAGACCAGAGAATTCTGGGTGGAGAAAATGCCTCCGGTAGAGGGGCACGCCCGGGACAACTCCTCGATGGCGATAACGTAAGAGACCTTGTCCAGACCGCTACCACCATACTCGGCAGGAATCGTCGCTCCGGCAAGCCCGAGCCGGGACACCTTCTTGAAGTTTTCCATCGGGAACTCTTCCCTCTCATCCATCTCCAGCGCCACCGGCTCCAGTTCCTTCCCGGCAAACTCCCGTACCCGCTGCCTGAGCATCTTCTGTTCTTCAGTCAGTGATAAGTCCATGTACTCCCCTTTCTTCAGGACTGCTCCGGTATCAGGTAAAGACGACCTTTAGCTTTCAAACGAAAACAGGACAAAGGCCAGAAACGCACCTGGTTATTCTATGATACGGCACGGCACCCGGACCGCCGAAGACATATTAACTTTCTATCCCACGTATGTCAAAAAGTAATAAGAGACTACGCTGTCAGCTTTTTCAGTAAAAAGGCGATGTTCTTGCCGAACCTCCAGGCGGTATCCATTCCTTCCTGGTCCTTTTCCACGTCTCCCTTTTCCCGTCCGAAGGCGATATTGGGATGAATCGAGCCGGGCATAAAGAACCCCAGCGTATGAAACCAGAAAGTAAGCTGGGATTGAGTGAAATACTGGCTGGAGCGGCGGGCAACCACATAAGGCCCGCCCACCTTACCCTCGAACACCCTGCCGTTATGGGCGGCAATAAAACCGGTCCTGTCCATAAGGGCTTTCATATTAGCCGTCGCCGAACCGTAATATACCGGCGTCGCCAGGACAATGGCGTCAGCCGCCTTCATTTTCGTATATATCGGGAACAGGTCATCTTTTATGGGGCAGGTCTCCTCTTTATCGCAGGCCATACAGGCGGTGCAGGGGCGTATATCCAGACCGGCCAGGGGGACCAGCTCGGTCTCTATTCCTTCCTCCTCTACGGCTTTCAGAATATGCCTGGTAACAACCTCCGTGTTGCCGTTCTTCCTCGGACTGCCGACAATACCAATAGTTTTCATTTCGTCACTCCTCCGTAATTCCTTAACTTCCAGATAACCCTGATAATCTAACATTATAAACCCATC
>CAZOUZ010000048.1:0-11259 GCA_964583115.1 uncultured Dehalococcoidales bacterium | reverse complement strand
CTCGGCAGATAAGCTTACTGCTCGGTGAGGAACCGGTGAGCATAGACTGCCGCCGTGGCACCGTCGCCGGCGGCGGTTATTGCCTGACGGGCGGAGTCCAGACGTATATCACCGGCAGCGAAGACCCCCGGTATCTCTGTTTCCATCTTATCGTTGGTAACGATATGTCCGGCGGCATCCAGCGGCATAATATCTTTAAGATAATCGGTATCCGGCTTATAGCCGATAGAGACAAAGACTCCGGATAAATCGAGGGTTGATTTTTCTCCCGTCTTCACGTTATTGAGCTTGAGCTTTGTTACAAAAGTATCTCCCTCGACCCCCTCGACTACGGTATCCCAGAGAAACTCTATCTTCGGTTCGGCAAAGGCCCTTTCCTGAAGAATAGCCGTGGCGCGTAGCTGGTCGCGGCGGTGTATCACGATAACCTTCGAGGCAAACTGGGCAAGGTGAAGAGCTTCGGTCAGAGCGGTATCGCTGCCGCCGACCACGGCAGTCGGTTGGTCGGTGAAGAAGGGAGCGTCACAGGTAGCGCAGTAAGATACCCCTTTGCCGGTATATTCCGCTTCCCCGGGTACGCCCATCAGCACCCTTTTCGAACCGCCGGCGATAATCACCACCCTGGTTGTGTAATCGCCCTCGGAGGTCTTAACCATCTTTTCGTCTTTTTTAAGCTCAAAGCCGGTAACCTCGGCGTTTAGCGTTTCCATCCCGAACTTCGTTGCCTGCCGGTGCATCTTGTCGGTCAACTCAAGTCCGCTGATGCCTTCCGTAAAACCGGGAAAGTTCTCCACCTGCTCGGCGTTGGTTATCTGTCCACCTATAGCCATTTTTTCTATCAGCAGGGTGCTGAGCCTGGCTCTGGCCGTGTAGATTCCGGCAGTGAGTCCTGCCGGGCCGCCGCCGATAATAACAACATCATAGCTGCGTTTCTCAGCCATTAGAAACCTCCGACCTCTTTCTCAATCTCAATGACATCAAGCAACTGGCGAATGTCAAACTGTCCCGAAATCCTGAGCCGACCGTTAAGGAAGAGCAGCGGCAGAGAGAAGTTCTTACTCTTTATGTTTTCAGTCCACTCCTGCACAAGCCGGTCGGTCTTATTCTCAGCCATATCTATACACTCTATCGGAAAATCTTCGCCAAACCTCTCTTTAATACGCCCGGCGGCAAGAGTCACCGATTCCGGTAAAGACCAGTCTACCCCGCAATTTGCGTCGCATTCACCCTGGTTATCACCAACCAGAATCGTGATTTTAATATTATCACCCAAGTGCGCCCTCCAGACTCTTCTTCAGTTCCCCTTTCGGTCTGAGACCGACTATGTGGGAGACAGGCTCTCCGTTTTTAAAGACAAGCAGGGTAGGAATGCTCCTGATGCTGTACCTGGCCGGAGTCCTGGGGTTCCTGTCAATATCTATTTTAGCAAAATTTACCTTCCCATCAAATTCTTCGGCAAGCTCATCGACTATCGGGTCTACCATAACACAGGGCTTACACCAGGCTGCCCAGAAATCGACAAGCACCGGTTTCTCCGACTGTAATACCACCTGGTCGAAGCTGCCATCATCTACCGGTACCGGTTTTGCCATAATTTTCCTCCTTGATTTTCTTGCTAACTTCTCGTTCCGACGTCTGTCTCGCCAGACCGATTGCATTTTTTATCGCCGTTGCCTGACTGCGACCGTGACTTATTATAATATTTCCGTTTACTCCCAGAAGACAGGCGCCGCCGGACTCCCGATAGTCCAGCTTCTTAGTCCAGGAGTCCATTCCCATATCTCTGTGTAAAGCTCTCGAGGAAAGGCTGTAAGCCTTGGAGAAGATTTGTCTTGCCTGACCCAGCGAATAAAGCCAGGTGGCGCTCATACCCTCTATGGTCTTGAGCACTATATTGCCGGTGAAGCCATCGGTAACAATGATATCGGCTTTTCCACCCGACATATCCTGGCCTTCGACATTGCCGATAAAGTTCAGGTTACTCTTTTTAAGGAGCCGATAGCTCTCCTGGGCAAGACGGTTGCCTTTTTTTTCTTCCTCGCCGTTATTCAGCAAACCGACGCTGGGAGAGCTTATATTAAATATTTCCCTTATGTAAGTCGTACCCAACTGGGCAAACTGGACCAGGTGTCCCGGCCGGCACTCGGCATTAGCCCCCGCATCAATGAGCAGGACCGGAGTGGAGGTGCCGATGTTGATGAGAGAACCAATAGCCGGACGGTCAATGCCTTCTATCTTCCCCAGGCTTGCCAGAGCCGCGAATAACACCGCTCCGGTATTACCCGCCGAGACAAATGCCGAAGCCTCGCCATCCCTCACCAGGTTGGTGCCGACCACAATCGAGGAGTCCGGTTTGCTGCGGACCGCCTCGACGGGCGATTCTTGCGACCCGATTACCTGACCGGCATCGATGATAGACATTTTCAGTTTCCCCAGGTGGCGTCCGGCAAGCACGTAGAGTATCTCTTTCCTGCCCACCAGGTCGATTTCCACTTCGTACTCGCGAGCCGCCTTTATGGCACCCTTCACTATTTCGTGGGGAGCGTACTCCCCGCCAGTAGCATCAACAGCGATTTTCATTTGTCTCCCTCAGCCAATACTCTTTCCCAGCGGTCGCAGCGCCCTCCCCACCGGGCAAGAACGTGACCGTTGTTCGAAATCTGGGCTATCTCACACAGGTTGGGACAGGCTTTACATTCAAACGAGGACGTGTGATATTCTATTTCACTGACGCCGAAACCTTTAAAGCTGCTCTTTTTATTACCCGCCATTTTTTCATGGACAAGCAGTGCCGCCCCGATAGCTCCCATAACCTCATGATGAGGCGGGACAATAACTCCGGTCTCAAGCTCCTCCTCGAAAGCCTTTACGATTGCCCGGTTAAAGGCAACCCCACCCTGAAAAACTATCGGGGGCTTGATTTTCTTCCCCAGCCCGACGTTATTCAGATAGTTGCGCACCAGCGCCTGGCACAGTCCGTAGAGAATATCCTCGGTGCTGTGCCCCATCTGCTGCTTGTGAATCATATCCGATTCGGCAAAGACGGTACACCGTCCGGCAATATGCACCGGCATCCGGCTGTCCAATGCCCGCCGGCTGAACTCCTCGATATTCATATTCAAGCGCAGCGCCTGGTGGTCGAGGAAGCTGCCGGTGCCGGCGGCACACACCGTATTCATCCCGAAATCTACGGCAACCCCGTCCCTGATAAGTATGATTTTCGAGTCCTGTCCGCCAATCTCGATGACGGTCTGGACTTCAGGGAAATAATGCAGGGCGCCGGTAGCATGGCTGGTAATCTCGTTTTTCACCAGGTCGGCATCAACGATAACACCGGCCAGGTAGCGGGCGCTGCCGGTGGTAGCCACTCCGCAGATTTCAATATCATCGGGCAGTCGCTTTTTAATCTCCACAAGCCCCTGCTGCACAGTCCCGATGGGCATACCCCGGGTCGGCAGATAGATATGGGCGACAAGCTCATCTTTTTCGTCAAGCGCCGCCAGCTTGGTGGTTACCGAACCGACATCAATACCGAGATAGACTTCCATAGACGCTCCTCATACAGCTACTCTCTGTTTATTTGTATTACCCACCCGCCGCTTACGCTCAAGCAGGTCAACGAAGGCTTCCAGCCTGGTGAGCATTCCGGTCTTCGCTATCTGCTCGTCACATATTATCGTCAGCACCGGAAGATTCTCCCTTGTCCTGGGCATAATATTCCGGGCTATTACCTCCGGCATACAGGTAAAAGGCGCCAGGTGAACCAGTCCGTCATATTCCCCGCTGTGAAGGACCTTTTCCCCGATAGATTCCCAGCCATCCCCGCCGATATCCCGTTTCAGGTAAGGCAGGGCCGCCCGGTGAATCTTTTCTTTCTCATCTATGCCCAGCGGGTTTAGAAACATGCTGAATTTAGTCCACTCCGAAATAAAGGTTGTCCTTCTCACCTCCACACCGAGCTTGCCCAGCTCGCTCTCAACGTCAAGATTGGAGAAGGGCTCCAGCAGCACATAGAACTCCCCGGTAACTCCCACGATTAGCGGGCAGGCTCCGGGGTCTACGGCTACCCGGCCGAGCCGGAGGGTATAGTCCGCTTCGGCCTCCCTCAAAGCGTGAGAATCTTCCGCCTCATCAATCGCCTCGATTGCCCTTGTGTACAGCCGGTTTGCCGTTCCCTTTTCTATCTCCACAGCCCGCACCTTCTGTACCACACGTTCTACTCTATCAACGGCGCTTAATTTTTTTATGCCGAAGCGGACGGCGGATATAATCTGCGGCCAGGGAGCATCGTTTGCCAGACGTTTAACCATCCTGAGCAAGCCGAGAAATTTTTGCTCCGAGACCCCCATCTGGACCATCTCGATATTATACCCCATATCAAGGAGAATTTGTTCCTGCACTCTGGCATAGTAACCGAGGCGGCAGGTGCCGTATCCGCCGGGCATAAGCAGGGTATCGGCGCCGAGCTCAGCAACTTCAATCAGGTTGCCCAGGGTCAGCTTAAACGGAATACAAAGCCCTTCCGGAGAATACTTGACGGCAAGCGACATGGTGCGCCGGGTAATACGGGGCGGCACGATATATTCGACACCGAGCCTCCCGAATGCGGCTTTGAAGGCTATATATAAATTCCCCATATGGGGCAAAGCTACACGCATACTCCTGCCCTTTTCCTCCTCTGCATCATATCCACAAAAGCTTCCAGCCGGGTAACGACGCCGGCTTCAGCGGTATGCTCGTCTATGGTAAGGCACATAAAGGGGACAGACCCGGACACGGCGGCTTGCCGGCGCACCGCCTCCATCATCAGTGAATCCGGTCCGCAGCCGAAAGCCATAATGCCGATAACACCGTCGGCCCCGCTCTGCAGGTAATGACCGCCGGCACCGACCACTTCCCCCTCGTAGGTCCAGTAAGCCCCGCCGACCAGCCTGTCAACCGCCGATTCAAGCTCCCGCGCCGTAAGCACCTCCGGGGTTACTACCCGATATCCGGCCTGCTTCAAGCGTGTGATAAGACGGTGGTTTATGTACTCGTCATAGAGAAGATACGGGTGCCCGATGAGGGCAATAGCAGCCTCAGAAGCCGGCTGGCTGGTATCCTTTTCCTGCTCTATCCACGGCGAGCCTGACATCATCTCTATTGCCTCTGGCGGCGTCAGTTTACTGCCCGGCATAATCTCCCGGTAATCGAGGTAAGCCTGCCAGGCAGCCATACCTGCCTGCCTGACCTTGACCGGGTTCCGGGTAAAATACCGCCCGAGTCTATAAACAGATTTATAAAGCTCTCCTTTTCCCCGGTTGATATCAACATCCACCTCCAGAATCGGAGGTGATTCGGGAATTACGGCCCCGGTCATATCGGGCAGGCCGAGAAACTTCGAACAATTATAAATTCTTTTCTGCACGCTGCGCACAGCCGGAATGAATACAAAATCGCACTCCTCCACCAGTGACAGGACATGACCGAGAAAGACCTTCACCGGCAGGCAGGTATCGGCAACCACTCTTGCCGAGCCGCCTTCCAGCATAGCCCGGGTCGTTGGTGAGGAGACCACAACTTCCGCCCCCAGCTCCTCGAAGAAGGTCTTCCAGGCAGGGAAGTATTGATAATAGAGCAGAGCTCTAGGGATACCTACCTTAATCATCTTTTCGTTCGAACTCTTCTTTGATTCCGTTCATTATCTCGGGACTCGATAGCAAATCAACTACCGTCATTGCCAGAGCTCCGGCGGCGTCGAGTGCTCCGTTAAGACCTCTATCCGAGGCTGCCGCTTCGGCAAACCGGGTAGTATGCAACTGCACGTCTTTATCGGCTATGGCGACGAAGGCGTGAATACTCGGCACAAGCTGGCTGACATTTCCCATATCGGTGCTGCCGAAGGCGTTATCGGGGTCGGAAAGAGAAATGCTGCGCCCGAGGGACTGCATATTCTGCGCGAAAAGCCGGGCTAACACCAGATTAGTGCGCATCGGAGCGTAACAGACATCATCCCACCTGTACTGTAACCGGGCGCCGGTAGCCGTAGCCGCCCCGATGAAGCAGTTCAAAACCTTCTCCTTTAATTCATCGAGGTAGTTGTTTTCTTTCGAGCGCACCAGAAAACTGCCGGCGCTGTGTGCCGGAACAACGTTTGACGCTTCCCCGCCATCGGTGATAATGCCGTGAATGCGGGCGGTGCTCCTGATGTGCTGGCGCAGCGAATTAATGGCGGTAAAGGACTGGAGCATGGCTTCCAGGGCATTTATTCCCTGCTCCGGCGAGGCGGCGGCGTGGGCCGCTTTGCCGAAAAACTCGACATCGAGACTCTGGCAGGCGAGAGCCTCGGTAACGGCGGTATCGCTTGTCCCCGGGTGCACAATCATAGCTATATCCAGATTTTCGAAGGCACCTCTCTCTGCCATAATTATCTTGCCGCCGTAAAGCTCCTCGGCCGGGGTGCCGATAACCAGAATACTGCCCCCGAACTTATCGACGGCCGTTTTCGAGGCAACGGCAGCGCCGACGGCAGAGGTGGCTATAATATTATGCCCGCAGGCGTGTCCGAGTCCGGGCAGGGCATCATATTCCGCCATAACGGCAACATGCGGCTTCCCCGTCCCGTAGCTTGCCCTGAAAGCGGTCGGCAGTTGGCAGATTCCCCGCTCCACAGAGAAACCGTTTTCTTCCAGGTAGCCGGTCAGCAACCCGGCCGCTTCTTCTTCCTTAAAACCGAGCTCGGGATTAGAGTGGATTTTCAAACACAGCTCACCGAGCCGGTCACGCTGCGCTTCTATTTCTTTTACGACCGAGGCTTTAAATTTCTCCGTTTTCATATCCACCTGTGAACCAGCAAATTGGTTTCATTATAGCCCAATAGTCCCCCGATTTCTAGACGGCAGCAAGAAAGCCGCCCGATTGGTACCGTTTGCATTTGGTTGGTTTTTTACCTCACCCCTGACCCCTCTCCAGCCGGAACCATTGCAAATGAAAGAAAAATACTCCTGGCTGGAGAGGGGGATAAAGGCCTGCTCGCCGTCCCGATTTCATCGGGACTTTGGCAGGCGGGGGGGGGTGAGTGTTTCATTCAACCAAAACTGAACAGTACCCCCGATTTACAACTTGCATTTTGGCATTTATTATGCTATGCTGCTTTTGAGTATTGAGTGGGGTTAGTTCCCACTTTTTGCTTTTATTAGAAAATTTAAGATTGGAGGGTTTGACCCGAGATGAAGAGTGATTTTCTACTCGCAATCACACAAATCTCGGCTGAGAAAAACCTGCCTAGCGAAGTAGTCCTTTCTGCGGTCGAGGCAGCACTGGTATCAGCTTACAGGAAGGATAATTTTTCTCCCAATCAGAATATCGAGGTAAAAATTAATCCTACAAGCGGCAAGGTCCAGGTCTGGGCCGAGAAAGCCGTAGTTAAAAAACCCGCGGATGCTACCATTGAAATATCTCTGAAAGAGGCTCGCCTGATTAATCCGGACGTGCAAGTGGATGAAACGGTCATGGTAGAAGCCACTCCGGGTAACGCCGGGCGTATTGCCGCTCAGACCGCCAAGCAGGTTATTTTGCAGCGCTTGCATGAAGCGGAACACAGCGCCATATTCGAGGAATACGCCGGTAGAGAAAGCGATATCGTCACCGGACTGATTCAGCGTATCGAACAGAGACAAATCTTTGTCGACCTTGGCAGGACCGAGGCGATATTACCTGCCGCCGAGCAGACGCCCGGCGAGAGGTACCGGATAGGCCAGAGAATCAAAATTATCATTCTGGAAGTAGTCCGGACAAATAAAGGTCCTCGGGTAATACTATCACGCTCACACCCGGACTTACTCCGCCGGCTATTTGAAATGGAGGTCCCGGAGATTTATAACGGCACCGTGGAACTGAAATCGATAGCCCGGGAAGCCGGCTATCGCAGCAAGGTAGCCGTAGCGGCAAAGCAGGAAGGTATTGACCCGGTCGGCTGCTGCGTCGGCTTACGCGGTATCAGGATACAAAACATCGTCAACGAGTTGAACGGCGAAAAGATAGACGTCGTAATGTGGAATTCGGACCTCGCTACTTTTATCGCCAGCGCTTTAAGTCCCGCCCAGATATCAGGTGTCAAACTTGATGAACAGGAGGGAGTTGCCACCGTAGTTGTTCCTGACAGGCAGCTATCGCTGGCTATTGGTAAAGAGGGCCAGAACGTAAGGCTGGCAGCCAAACTCACCGGGTGGCGGATTGACATCAAGAGTGCCTCGGCGGCTGAGGCGGCAAGGGCTGAAGCGGAGAAACTGGAAGCGGAAAAAGCCGAGGCGGAAGCGGCAGAAGCAGCCGAATTAGAAGAAGCCGAAGCTCCGGTTGAGATTGGAGAAGAAGTAGAAGTTAGCGAGGAGGTCGCCGCCAAGATACCCGACATCCTGGAACCGGAATTAACGCCAGAAGAGGAAGAGGAGCCTTTACCTGTCCTTGATACGGCACTGGTTTCTCCGGCAGCCTCGTTGGAAACTAAAGAAGCAGAAAAACCTCAACTGCGTTTTGCCGAAGACATCCTGATATCGGCTCCGACAAAACCTCAGTCAAAGACGAAAAAGAAGAAAAAGAAAGGCTCTCAGGACAGAGACAGCGACGAAGAGAAGGTCAGAGGCAGGAGAGCGCGCCGGGACGTGGAACCCGATTTCGGTGATGAGGATGAGTACTAGCTCGCAAGCAATTAAGCATGTGCCGCAGCGGACCTGTGTCGCCTGCCGCAAGGTAAAAGCAAAGCAGGAGCTGGTCCGCCTGGTGCGCACTTCCGATAGCAGTGTAGAGATAGATACGAGTGGTAAAAAGGCAGGACGGGGTGTTTATTTATGCAGGGCGGAGGAGTGCTGGGAAATCGGCTTTAAGAGCGGCCGGTTAGAGAATAACCTGCGGACCACTCTTACCCCGGACAACCGGGAGGAGCTTATTAAACTCGGGAAGGACCTTTATAAAAATAATAAAGAAGAGGAATAGACACTCCGGGACAACAGGAACGGTTTGCAAGCCGGACAGAAGACTTTTTAGAGGAGCAGGTCAATGGCAGAGGTAGGCAAGCAAAATAAAGCAGCCAGGTCGGAGGATAAAGCGGCTAAAGCCGGTGAATCTTCGGCTAAGGCCCGCTCTATCGAGATTCCGGCTACCTTGAATGTGAAGCAACTGGCTGACCTTTTGCAGGTCAGCGCCATAGACGTTATCAAGCAACTGATGCGCAGCGGCATTATGGCTAATATCAACCAGGCCGTTGACTATGAATCAGCCGCTACGGTAGCGGCAGAGCTGGGTTATGAAGCAAGCCCGCAGCCTCAATCAAAGCGGAAGTCCGCCAGCCTTATCAGCGAGATTAAGAAGCAGCAGCGACAGCAGGACAAGGAACATGGCAACCTGAAACCACGCCCTCCGGTAGTTACCGTTATGGGGCATGTCAACCACGGCAAGACAAGAATACTCGACGCTATCCGGCAGACCAACGTAATGGATACCGAAGCCGGAGGCATTACCCAGCATATCGGCGCCTACCAGATAGAGGTTGACGGGCAGAAAATAACCTTCCTCGATACCCCCGGTCATGAGGCTTTTACCGCAATGCGAGCCCGCGGAGCCCAGGTAACGGACATTACTATCCTTGTCGTAGCTGCCGACGACGGAGTAATGCCGCAGACCCTGGAAGCAATAGACCACGCCCGGGCAGCCGGAGTGCCCATCGTGGTAGCCATTAACAAGATAGATATACCCGACTCCAACCTGGACCTGGTCAAGCAGCAGCTTGCCGATGCCGGTTTGCTCGTTGAAGAATGGGGAGGTGATACGGTCAGCATCGCCGTATCCGCCAAGGAGAAGCAGGGCATCCCCGAACTGCTTGAAAACATTCTGATTGTCGCCGAGATGGAAGAGCTTAAAGCAGACCCTTCCCGACCAGCGGTAGGGGTAGTTATCGAAGCGAAAATGGACAAGACAAAGGGAGCATTAACTACCGTGCTTGTCCACAACGGGACGCTGAGAGTCGGCGATAGCGTGGTGGTCGGCACCACCTGGGGCAGGATAAAAGCCATGTTCAACGATGCCGGTAAGCAGGTGCGGAGGGCCGAACCGTCCACACCGGTTGAAATTCTCGGAATGAGCACGGTATCTCAAGTAGGTGATACCCTGACCGCCGTGCCCG
The DNA here is from genome assembly GCA_964583115.1 of uncultured Dehalococcoidales bacterium. GTDB lineage: Bacteria > Chloroflexota > Dehalococcoidia > Dehalococcoidales > UBA2162 > CAYVOV01. Next base: position 1,103 of record CAZOUZ010000048.1, on the reverse strand, counting down.
GCGAGCGCCAGGCAAGAGCTTTAATAGAGAAACGCCTGGCGGAAGAGCGGAGTTCTTCGGCAGTGAAAGCGGTCAACCTGACCAATCTTTTCGACCAGGTGAGCGCAGGAGAGGTAAAGGACCTCAACGTTATTCTCAAGACCGATGTTCAGGGCAGTATCGAACCGATTAGAGCCTCCCTGGAAGAGCTGGGTACCGACGAGGTTAAGGTAAGAGTTATCCACTCGAACAGCGGTAACATTGCCGAGAGTGACGTTATGCTGGCGATTGCTTCCAAGGGAATTGTTATCGGTTTCAACGCCGATTCGGAGCCGGGAGCCCAGCGGCTCGCCGAGATGGAGGGTATAAGCATCCGCCACTACAGTGTCATCTATAACATCGTGGACGATGTAAGCAAAGCCCTCAAAGGTATGCTGAAGCCTACTTATGTCGAGGTTATTGACGGCCGGGCCGAGACCCGGGCGGTTTTCCCCAGCGGTAAAAGGGAGAAAGTGGCCGGTTCCTACGTTACCGAGGGTAAAATAACCCGTGGTGCCCAGGCCAGAATACTCCGGAATGGCAAAGTAATCACCGAATCGACGGTAAGCAGTCTGAGACGCTTCAAAGATGATGTCAGAGAGGTAGCAACCGGTTACGAGTGCGGGGTAGGCATAAAGGATTTCAACGAATTCGAGGTTGGGGATATACTGGAATTCTTCAGGACCGAAGAGTCGGCCTAAAGGAAAATAACTGTGGCGCATCGCATCGAACGGGTGAATAGCCTTATTCGCCAGGAGCTCAGTGAATTACTTCAACATCAGGTAAAAGACCCTCGACTCGGCAATTTTATTGCTGTAACCGAGGTTATCACTTCTCACGACCTGAAACACGCCAAAGTCTTCGTCAGCAGTATCGGCAGTGAGGGAGAAAGAAAGAAAGTGCTGACGGCGCTGGGCTCTGCCTCGGGTTTCTTCCGCCGGGAGCTGTCCAGACGCCTGAAGCTGCGCTACACTCCCGAGCTTAGCTTCCAGTGGGACGATTCGATTGAACGGGGAGACCACCTCCTGAAGCTGATTGACGGGATTGCCGGAGGGGAAACCGATTAGAACCCCCCTTATGCACTA
>CAZOUZ010000047.1:9749-11298 GCA_964583115.1 uncultured Dehalococcoidales bacterium | reverse complement strand
CGTGATAAGCTGATTAGAGTTTTCAGCAACCCGATGAGAGTAACATTATGTCAAACGAAAGCTATATTCTGGCTATAGACCAGGGGACAACGGGAAGCACCGCCCGGCTCTTTAATAAAGACGGGCAGGTGGTCTCCGGCGCCTACCGCGAAGTGCGCCAGATATACCCTCAACCCGGCTGGGTCGAACAGGACGCCTCGGAGCTTTTTCAAAGCTCCCTGAACGTAGCCCGTGAAGCCCTGCAAAAAGCTGAAGTGCCCGCCTCCCGGTTAAAGGGGCTGGGAATTACCAACCAGCGGGAGACGACTATAGTCTGGGACCGCAAGACCGGCGAGCCGGCTGCCAACGCCATCGTCTGGCAGTGCCGGCGGACAGCTCCATTATGCGAGGAACTGAAGCAAAGAGGCCTGAGCCGGCCGGTAATGGAGAAGACCGGGCTGATTATCGACGCTTACTTTTCCGCCACCAAGCTCCGCTGGCTCCTCGATAACATCCCGCAGGGCCAGCAGCGCGCCGAGCAGGGCGAGCTCCTCTTCGGCACGGTGGACAGCTGGCTGGTCTGGAACCTCACCGGCGGCGCCGTCCATATCACCGACTACAGCAACGCCTGCCGGACGATGCTGTTCAATATCCACACCCTCCAGTGGGACAGGGAGCTTATGGCTGAGTTGAATATTCCGGAGGCGGTCCTTCCCGCAGTGATGCCCTCCAGCCGGATTTACGGCGAGACCGCAGCCGGACTCCTCGGCGATTCCCCGGTACCCATCGGCGGCATAGCAGGCGACCAGCAGGCAGCCCTCTTCGGCCAGGCGTGCTATGAGACCGGAATGGCGAAAAACACCTACGGGACAGGCTCTTTTGTCCTGCTCAATACCGGCGACAAGCCGGTCAGTTCGGAGAAAGGGCTGGTCACCACCCTTGCCTGGGGACTGGATAATAAAGTAAGCTACGCAATGGAGGGAAGCATCTTCGTCACCGGAGCCGCTGTCCAGTGGCTGCGGGACGGCCTGAAAATAATATCCAGCGCCGCCGAGAGCGAGCCTCTGGCACGCTCCGTATCCGATAACGGCGGCGTTTACTTCGTCCCCGCCCTTGCCGGACTGGGCGCCCCGCACTGGGATATGTATGCCCGGGGAACAATACTCGGCATTACCCGCGGCACTGAAAAAGGGCACCTGGCAAGAGCTACCCTGGAAGCTATCGCCTACCAGGCGCGTGATGTCATCGAGGCGATGGGCACCGAAGCCGGGCTGGAGGTACCGCTGCTCCGGGTGGACGGCGGCGGCACCGCCAACGAATTCCTGATGCAATTTCAATCGGACATCCTGGGAGTGCCCATCCAGGTGGCGGCAATAGCCGAGACCACCGCCCTGGGAGCCGCTTACCTGGCAGGCCTGGCAACGGGCTTCTGGCAGGATACGGAAGAAATCGCTAAAAAGTGGCGCGCCGCCAGGGTCTACGAACCGGGTATGTCAAACGACCAGCGTGAAGCGCTCTATTCCGACTGGAAACGCGCCGTCGAACGCGCTCGCGGCTGGGCGACGGGTTA
>CAZOUZ010000047.1:0-9649 GCA_964583115.1 uncultured Dehalococcoidales bacterium | reverse complement strand
AGAACCTATGAAAAGAGACTTTAACGCCTTCAGCAGGGAGACCTTCGATTTAGTCGTCGTCGGCGGAGGCATCATCGGAACGGGAATCGCCCGGGATGCAGCCCTCCGCGGTCTCAAAACGCTGCTTGTCGAGAAAGAGGATTTTTCCTACGGCACCACCTCAGGCTCCACACGCCTGATTCACGGCGGGCTGCGCTACCTGCGGCAGTTCGAGTTTCACCTTGTCCGGCAGGATATGCGGGAACGGGAAGTCCTCCTCAAAATTGCTCCTCACCTGGTAAGTCCTCTCCCGTTTTTAATACCGGTGACCAGTCACTGGGAGAGAATAGTAATGTCGCTGGGGATGCGGCTCTACGACCTGCTATCCTTCGATAAGACCCTTCCCTCTTATCGCCACTTCTCCCGCCGCCAGACGCTTGAAATGGAGCCCGACCTCAAGCTCGACGGACTGGTTGGCTCCTACCTTTATTACGACTGCCAGGTAGCCTTTGCCGAGCGGCTTTGCCTGGAAAACGTCCTCTGCGCCGCCGAACACGGCGCTTCCGTAGCCAACCACGCCAGATTCACCGGAGTAATGAAGTCCGGTGACGCCGTCTACAGGGTGCAGGTAGAAGACACCCTCTCAGGAGAAGTCCACCGGATAGCGACGCACATGATGGTCAATGCCGCCGGTCCCTGGATGGACAAGGTCTACGGAATGCTAAACACAGGCTCGAAGCCGATGATGCGCCGGACAAAGGGCATTCACCTGCTGACCCCTAAAATCAGCAATAATGCCCTGGTCCTTTTTGCTCACGCCGACGGACGCCTTTTCTTCGTCATTCCCTGGGAAGGCTACTCCATCATCGGGACAACCGATACCGATTACTCGGATGACTCGGATACGGTGCACGCCGACGCCGGAGACGTTGACTATTTGCTGACGGAGGCACGGCGGGTTTTCCCCGGCGTGAAAAAAGAGGACGTCTTTTATACCTTTGCCGGGCTGCGCGCCCTCGCCGGCTCTGCCGAAGGAAGCGCCTCCAACGTCACCCGGGGGCACAAGCTCATCGACCACGAGAAAGTGGACGGTACAAAAGGCTTTATCTCTGTTATCGGAGGCAAGATAACCGGTTTCAGGGCGATATCCCAGGAGGTTACAGACCTGGTATGTAAAAAGCTCGGCGTGAACGCAGTCTGCACAACGGCGCAGACTCCCCTGCCCGGAGCGCCGTCTGTCCCGCAGAAAGAGATTGAGCAGGCGGCTGAGGAAAATAACCTCCCCGTGGAAACGGTTGACCACCTTAACAACCTTTACGGCTCGCGCCTCTATCAGGTGCTGGAGCTGGCGCGCAGCGATGCCGGGGGAAAACAGACTATCTGCCCCCACTCACCGGATATCGTCGCCCAGATATGGCACGCCACACGGGAAGAAGGAGCCCTGACGATAAGCGACTTCCTGCTCCGCCGCGGTGCTAACGGCCTGGCATCCTGCCAGGGTCTGGATGCCGCCGAAACGGTAGCCCGGGAGATGGGAAATATACTAAAATGGAGCCCTGAAGAACAGAAACGGCAGGTTGAAGAATATAACTCCTACGTATCGCTCGCGCAGCGCTTCAGGACAGGCACTGCCGATAAAAAATAAGCCTGAACAAAGGAGGATGAAAAATGGAAGGAATGTGGTTAGTTTTCTTCTGGACGGGACCAATAGGCGTCGGTATTTTCCTTGTCTGCCTCGGCGGCATGCTCCTGATGCTGACAAAAGCCGATGAAATAAGCAAGCGCACCAAGGCTTTCAGCAAGGAAAAGGGCCTGGATAAGAGATAATTGACCTGCCGGCAGGAATTCTGATATACTTGACCTGCCTTTAAGGTAACAGGTACTTATAAAATTGAATATGAGCCTCCGAGTTGCTGCTCCTAAGGGTAGCTTACCTATGGACTGCAACCGATAGGGCACAAGGGGAAACCCTTGTACCTCCCGTATTCGGAAAGGAGAGCTATTATGATGGCATCAGCCATGTTTGGCAGAGCACCTCCTTTTGAGGTGCTTTTTTATTGTGGCATCACTTAGGAATTATTAACCGGCGTAAATTGATTAGAGCGGTAGACATCATAAATAAGGAGTGAAAATTTGTCAGTTGGAAAATGGATAGTCAGTAACCGATTAGTACTGACCTTCTTTCTCCTGGGATTGCTGATATTTTTGTTTGTAGTAATCCCCCTGGGGAAAATGATATTTTCCTCCGTGTCAGATACGGAGACTCTATGGGCTACAATCCTGGACCCCACGGTTACCGGGGCTATCGGCCTCACGCTCTACGCCGCACTGATAGCTACTGCCATCGGTTTTATACTGGGGGTGCCACTGGCATACCTTCTGGCGAGAACTAACTTCCCGGGCAAGCGGCTGGTGGAAGGACTGATTGATGTACCCATTGTCGTGCCTCATTCCGCTGCCGGCATCGCCCTCCTGTTTGTCTTCGGGCGCAAATACCTGCTGGGCAAGGCGTTCGGAAGTATCGGTATCGAGTTCGTTGATTCTATCGCCGGTATCGTTGTCGCCATGTTATTCGTAAGTATCCCTTTTCTCATTGATTCCGCTAAAGAGGCGTTCAAAAAGGTGGATGTCAGGCTGGAAAAGGTTGCCCGCACACTCGGAGCTTCTCCGTGGCAGACTTTCTTCAGGATTTCACTTCCGCTGGCATGGCGCGGGATTCTCTCCGGCAGCATCATGATGTGGGCACGCGGGATAAGTGAATTCGGCGCCGTTGTTATAATCGCCTACCACCCTATGATAGCACCGATACTGGTATACGAGCGGTTTGAGACCTACGGGCTTGATTACGCACGGCCGATAGCGGTGATACTTATCATAGTCAGCATTATCGTCTTCATCCTGCTCAGGACTCTCGCCCACGGAGGGAACAACAGTGATTGAAATCAAGAACCTGTCCGTAGACCTCGGGGAATTCATCCTGAGCGATGTCAGCTTATCAATCGAGGAAGGTGATTATTTCATCATCCTGGGCCCCACTGGAGCCGGGAAAACGGTACTGCTGGAGTCCATCGCCGGGCTGCACCCGATTAAGAGCGGGGAAATATGGCTCAGAGGAAAAGAGGTAACTGCCCTGGAGCCGGAAAAACGGAATATCGGTATTGTCTATCAGGACCACGTTTTATTCCCTCACCTATCGGTAAAAGACAACATCAGCTTCGGGCTAAAAATGCACAAACTAAAGCAACAGGCAGTCACAGAAAGATTGAACTGGATTGTCGAGCTACTAAACATAAGCCATCTGCTTCACCGCCGCCCGGGCACTTTGAGTGGAGGCGAGCGCCAGAAAGTATCCCTGGCCAGGGCACTCAGCACCCGGCCGGAAATCCTGCTGGTTGATGAACCCCTCAGCGCCCTCGACCCGGAAAGCCGTGAAAACGTGCAGCAGGAGCTGAGTCAGCTTCACCGGACACTGGGTATCACGATGCTTCACGTCACCCATGACTTCGAGGAAGCTATCTCCTTAGGAAATCGCATCGCCGTCATCGGAGAAGGGCAGTTAAAACAGGCAGGTACTCCTGATGAGATATTCCGCCAGCCTAACTCTGAATTCGTAGCCAAGTTTGCCATGGCAAGGAATATCTTTAGCGGTGAAGTCATCAAGAAACCGGGGAAAGACGTTGTTTTCCGTACCGGCAATACCGAGTTTGTGGTAGTAGCGGATAAAGAAGAAGGCCATCACGCTTCACTCCGCCCTGAAGATATTATCATATCTTTAGAGCCAATCCGTTCCAGCGCCCGCAACTGCTTCCCGGGCACCATAACCCGAATTCTCGACAAAGGCTCCACCCTCTACATTACGGTAAACGTACCGCCCGAGCTATCCAGCCTGGTGACACGCCATTCCTTTGAAGAAATGGAGCTTGGAGAAGGTAAGGAAGTCTTTGTTACGTTCAAAGCATCATCAATACATCTATTCTAAAATTTATTTGGAGATATCATGCAAACCAGAAAGAAAAAGGCATTAATATTTAAAGTAATATCACTAATACTCGCCATGTTACTGGTAACCTTAATGATGGGTGCCTGCGGCCAGACAGAAACAGAAACGGAATCCGAAACGGAGCCCGAGCTCTCCGGAACGCTGCAGGTATTCCACGCCGGCAGTTTGACCGTGCCCCTGGCAGAGGTTAACGAGGAGTTCAATAAGATTTATCCCGATGTGGAGATATTTGCCGAAGGAGCCGGCAGCGCCACCACTATTCGCAAAGTCACCGAGCTGGATAAAGAATGCGGCATTATTGCCTCCGCCGATTATTCCCTGATTCCGGAGCTAATGTTCCCGGACTATGCAGACTGGTATATAATATTCGCCACCAACCAGATGTGCCTCACCTATACAGACCAGTCTCAATACGGTGATGAAATCAACAGCGATAACTGGTATGAAGTCCTGCAAAGGGAAGGCGTGACCTACGGCCGCAGCGACCCCGACCAGGACCCCTGCGGTTACCGGACCCTGATGGTCTGGCAGCTTGCGGAAAAACACTACGACGTATCGGGTTTATACAATAATCTTTATGAGGCTGAAGGAGACCTGATGAGGCCCAAGTCGGTAGAGCTTATTGCCCTGCTTGAATCGGGAGACCTGGACTATGCCTTCGAGTATACTTCCGTGGCAGCCCAGCACGACTTACTGTACGTCGAACTTCCACCGGAGATTAATCTGGCTGACACAGCACACAAGGACTTTTACGCTGAGGCAGAGGTAGAAATCGCCGGGGCAGAACCGGGAGAAACACTGGTCAAGAAAGGCAAGCCTATTGTCTACGGTGTAACCATCCCCAACAACTTCCCGCACAAGGAGTTAGCCATTGCCTGGCTGGACCTCATGCTGAGTGACGTGGGGACCGGAATAATGGAGACGAACGGTCAGCCACCGGTAACACCGGCCGTAACCGACAATAAAGATAGTGTACCGGAACAACTGCATAAGTATTTGAAGTAAACAATACAGGCTGCAATGTGGTAGAAGAATCATAATTTAAAAAAGGATATAACAATCGCCACTTCAAAAATCTCGACTAGCGCCAGAAACTCATTTACTGGTAAAATAAGAAACCCGGTGTCCTTCGGTGCCCTCACCCGTGTTAACATAGACTGCGGCTTCCCGCTGGTGGTACTTGTAACCAGAAGACCAGCCGGGGAACTGGAACTGGAAAAGGGAAAGCAGGTCTATGCCAGCTTCAAAGCCACCGGAGTCCACGTGATTAAGAGAGACGGCGACTAGCCCGGAAAAAGGAAAGGTGATGCTAGAGGTAAAGGACTTATGCGTCCAGCTCGGTAATTTTTTCCTGAAAGAGGTAAGTCTCAATGTCGAGGACGGGGAGTACTTCGTCCTTCTGGGACCTACCGGTTCCGGCAAGACGGTGCTCCTGGAATCAATCGCCGGGCTGAGCCCCATCACCAGCGGCCAAGTATGGATTAACGGCAGGGACGTAACCGACCTCAATCTGGAGCACAGAAAAATCGGCTTCGCCTTTCAGGACTACGCCCTCTACCGCCACCTTTCAGTCCGCGACAACATATCATTCGGACTGATGTGGAAGAATATGAAACGGCAGGATATCGAGAAAGCCGTTGACCGGGTGATTGAGCTTCTCGGCATTACAAATCTCCTTGAGAAAAGACCCTGGTCTCTAAGCGGAGGTGAAAGCCAGAAAATCGCTCTGGCAAGAGCAATCGCCATAAAACCCGACCTCCTAATCCTCGACGAACCCCTGAGTGCCGTTGATTCCGAGACAAAAGAGGACTATGAGAGAGACTTAAAAGAACTGCATAAACGCCTCGGACTTACTACCATTCACGTAACCCATAATTTCGAAGAGGCGATAGCCCTCGGCGACCGTATTGCCGTCATAAAGCAGGGCGAGATATTACAAACAGGGACACCGGAGCAGATTTTCCGTCAGCCGAAGTCCGAATTCGTCGCCCGCTTCCTGATGGCACGCAATATCTTCCAGGGAGAGGTCGCCGATAGTCCCGACGGACAGACTGTTTTCTCCGTTGGCGGAACAAAACTTGCCGTAAATACCGCTCTGAGAGGTGAGCTGCGGGCTTCTATCCGCCCGGAAGATATCCTAATTTCCGGGGAGCCGCTATCTTCCGGCGCCCCGAATAACTTTGAGGGCACCATCACCCGGATAGTAGACCGGGGCGCCGTTATCAACGTTACGGTGGACGTTCCTCCACAGTTCACCTGCCTTATTCTCCGCCGCTCGCTCAAGGAGATAGACCCGAAGGAAGGTCAGAAGGTATTCATAGCATTCGAAGCATCGGACGTAAATTTATTTTAAGGACAAGTATGGAAAGAAAAACAACGGGACTTTTCGACTCCTGGCAGCGCCAGATTAACTACCTGAGAATATCGGTTACCGACCGCTGCAACCTGAACTGTATCTACTGCTCGGTGGGGGAGATACTGCCTCTCCGGCACGAAGATATCCTGTCTTATGAAGAAATTGAGAAAGTTGTCCGGGCGGCAGCCGAGATGGGCATAAATAAAGTGCGGCTTACCGGCGGCGAGCCGCTGGTGCGCCCCGACTTCTGCAAGCTGATAAGGATTATTGCCCGGATAGACGGCATTGACGACATATCGCTTACCAGTAACGGAATACTGCTCGGCAGGTATGCCGAAGAGCTTAAAGAGGCCGGACTGAAGCGGGTAAACATCAGTCTCGACACACTGAAAAGGGAGAGATTCAAGAAGATTACCGGACGGGATAAGCTGAAAGAAGTGCTCGCCGGTATAGAAGCCGCCCACAAAGCCGGGCTGGAGCCGGTAAAGATTAATATGGTGGTACTGCAGGGCATAAACGACGACGAGGTTGTGGACTTCGCCCGGAAGAGCATCGACGAAGGCTGGCACGTCAGGTACATCGAATTTATGCCCATCGGGACCCCCAATGGCGAGGTCTCCGGGATGGTAGCCACTCAAGAAATAAAGGAACGCATCCGGGTGCTGGGCAAACTGGAGCCTTACGCCGGTCCGGAAGGCAACGGCCCCGCCAGATACTACCGGTTTCCCGATGCCAGGGGTACCGTAGGCTTCATTACCCCGATGACCGAGCACTTCTGCCATACCTGCAACCGTCTCCGTATGACTTCCGACGGCAACCTGCGACCCTGCCTGCTGGCTGAGGACGAGGTCAATATCAAAGAAGCATTAAGAAACGGAGTAAGCACTAATGGGCTGAAACGTCTCATCCAGCAAGCAGTAAACATGAAGAGAAAAGAGCACAACCTGGACGGAAAAATTGCCCCGGAAACGAACGGGCGTCCTATGTGCCAGATAGGCGGGTAAGACCGGGATGGTATAATAGAGGGAGCTTAAGAAGGGCGAAGCCCACGTAATAACAGAGTATTAAGAAGGATAAAGTCCCCATAATAAGTACGATTAAGAGGGGGTAAAGTTCCCTTAATAATGGGATATCTAAGAGAGGCAAAACTCCTTCAATAACGGGGTGTTTAAGAGGGGCAAAGCCCCTCTTCAGAAAAAACCTCTCCCCTTCCCTTTGAAAAGGGGAAGGGGATTAAGGGGATGGGGTTCCCTAAAAACAGGGAGGTAGCGGACAATGGACGAGCTAACTCATCTTAACTCAAGCGGTGAAGCCCGGATGGTAAACGTGGGAGAGAAAGACGTCACCCACCGCGAGGCAGTGGCCAGCGGCAGGGTAATAATGAAGCCGGAAACCCTGGAGCAAATCAAAGCCGCCAAACTGAAAAAGGGAGACGTCCTCGCCGCAGCCAGGGTCGCCGGAATTATGGCAGCCAAGAAGACCCCCGATTTGATTCCCCTCTGCCACCCGATACCGATTGACGAAATCGCCGTCGACTTCGACCTCTCCACCGAAGACTCCATCGGAATCACCACCACCGCCAGGAGCAGCGGCAAGACCGGCGTCGAGATGGAAGCAATGGTCGCCGCCTCCGTTGCCGCCCTGACCATCTACGATATGGCGAAGTCAATCGACCGGGGAATGACAATCTCTGAAATCCGTCTGGAAAGCAAAAAAGGCGGCAAAAGCGGGACGTACAAGAGAGAATAGGACAGCTAAAACAGCGTCACTATTACCGTCTCGCCCTTTTCGACGAACCCGTCCGGCTCTATCTCTATGTAGCCGTCCGCCCGGGCGATGCTGGTTATCGCTCCCGATTCCGTGAACACCGGGATAGCTTTATTCCCCTCCACCTTCACGGTCATAAACTGCACTCTTGCCTTGGTACCGGAGGCTCTCTTACCAAGTGTGGCTTTTACTTTCTCCACCCTCTTCTGAGGCAGGCGGGCCATTTTCCTTAATGCCGGTACGAGGAACAGATAAGAATTGACCAGGCATGACGTGGGATAACCGGGCATCCCGAATATCGGCTTCCCTTCTATCAGGGCAAACATAGTCGGCTTGCCGGGCTTTATCTTGACTCCGTGAAACAGGATATTACCCTGTTCCCCGACGACATCGGCAACCAGGTCCTTTTCGCCCACCGAGGAACCGCCGGAGATAACGATGAAATCGCTGTTATTCAGCGCTTCGGCTATCTTCGCCCTTATATCTTCCATGTCGTCGCCGATAATACCAAGCTTGACGGGAATACCACCGTTTTCCTTCACCACGGATATTACGGTGTGAGAGTTAATGTCGTAAAGCTGACCCTGCTTTAACTCCTTACCGAGTTCTACCACTTCCTCCCCCGAAGGCATAATAGCCACCCTGGGTTTTTCATAGACCGTTGCCTTCTCTATTCCCTGGGAAGCAAGCACGCCTATTTTACCGGCATCCAGGTAAATACCAGAGCTCAGGACGGTCTCTCCCGCTTTAATATCCGCTCCTTTCTCGCTCACGTTAGAAAGAGGACTGGCTCCCTTGTAAATTTCTATCCTGCCGTTGCTGGAACCGGTATCTTCCACCATTACAACAGCATCGGCGCCTTCCGGCATCATCGCCCCGGTGGCAATCCGGATGCACTGTCCTTTACCCACAGGCATGCTCGGCGTTTCACCGGCATGAAGCTCGCCGACCATCTCCAGTATGCCGGGGGTTTCCTGGCTGGCGCCCGATGTGTCTTCCGCCTTCACGGCATAACCGTCCATAGCAGCGCGATTGAAGGGAGGCGTATTTTGAGTGGCGATGATATCTTCAGCCAGCACTCTTCCCACTGCTTCATCGATGCCGATTACCTCCGTCCTGGTGACGGGTTCTATGTGCTCATCGACGACCTTTATCGCCTGTTCGAAAGGAAGAAGCGCTCCGAATGGTTTCACCTTGATGCCTCCCTTACCATATGTCCGATTTCAGGTAGAATAATCCTGTCCGCAGCCAGCTCCGTAGCTCCGAGCGAGCCGGGAATGCAGATAATTACCTTCCCGTCAGTTACGCCGGCGATAGCCCGGCTCATAATACTGGCGGTGCCTATCTCCTGATAAGATAAGGACCGAAAAAGCTCGCCGAAGCCGTCCAGCTTCTTTTCAATAATCGCCGATACCGTTTCCACGGTAACGTCCCGGTGGCTTACTCCGGTACCGCCCCCGGTAATGATTACCTGGACCTCTTTCTCGTTCAGAAGTTCCCTTATCTTCCGCCCGACAGCCTCCGAATCATTTTTCAGAATAGCGTAA
>CAZOUZ010000046.1:0-11307 GCA_964583115.1 uncultured Dehalococcoidales bacterium | reverse complement strand
AGACGCCGAACGAGTACGCCGGACGCCTGGGCGAGACCGTACCCGACACCCGGGAACTGCTGGACGAGATTACCGGGCTGTACGTCGAAGCGCGCTACGGCGAGCGTGAAACTGAAAACAGGCTGGTAGCTCGCGCCAACAACCTCTGGAAATCCCTGCGCAGGATTTTGCGCCGACCGGAAGGCGGGCCGCTCTGAAACATCCCGTTAAAATGTGCTAAAATATTCGCGGTGTACCTTTTACCCTGACATCACGTTACGCCGCCGACTTCTTCCGGTGTCTGCGCTCAGCCTTCATTCGTGCCGTCCAGGTCGAGAAATATCATCTTGTCCCTCAACTCTTCGGCTACCAGCTTCTTCAGCGATGTCTCGGTCATCTTGGGGGCATACTGGGCTTGAATGAAGATAAAAGGCCTGTCCACCCTGGTGACCCTGAACGGGCAGTGAATGAAATTAGCCGGGATATAGACCAGGGTCGAGGTGGTGATGGTATGCACCTCCATCTCCGGCCCCATGCACAGTTCTATCTCTGCTCCCAGTTCCTTCGGGTTATCAGGGTCGGTGCCGAGCGCCACCAGGACTTCGGGGTCTTTATGCGTGTGCGGACCGTGTCCGGCGACTTTGGTAGCCGATTCTCCCATCACCATCACCGAGAAACAGTGGCTCCCCTTGATAATATCGTCGTCCGTCCAGACCAGGAACCTGGGATTTTTACCGAACCCGCGCTCTCTCTGCTCCGGTGCAAGCTCGTTCAGAAAGTACTGGCTGTATTTCTTTTCCGCCATTCTATTCTCCTTGTTCTATCGCTTACCGCATTGTCGACCGAATGCCTCCTCCTGTCAAGGCGGCGGAAAGCGTACTGAAATCCCGGATGGAGTTTTGTTCCGGCTCACTTTTTTGCCGTCAAATGTGCTAAGATGTCTGTGGTGTAGCTTTACCCCGCACATCATATTACGCCGCCAACCCGGCGGCGACGGCGCACCGGCAAGAGTAAAAACAGGCGGGAAAGGCTTTTTTGTGATTAAGAGAAGGAGCTACCGCAAGATATTTTTCGGCTGGTGGACGGTTATCGCCTCCGGCATTATCTCCGGACTGGGGCACGGTTTCACCAGCTACGGATTTTCCGCCCTTTTCAAACCCCTCGCCGCCGAGCTTAACTTCAACCGGGCGGTTACCTCGGTTGCCGCCGGGATAGCCAGGCTCGAGGGCGGTCTCGAAGCCCCGCTCACCGGCTGGCTCGTCGACCGTTTCGGGCCGAGGTGGGTAATCTTCACCGGCGTCTGCATCGCCGCCGCCGGCATACTGCTGATGAACATCGTCAATTCGCTCTGGGCATATTACCTCGTCTGGGGGCTCTTAATCGGGACGGGAATCAACCTTTCCCTGACTATCGCCATCGATAAGACGATTACGAACTGGTTCATCAGCAAAAGAGGACTTGCCCAGGGCATCAAATTCGCCCTCATCGGCATTGTCGGCGTCATCGCCCTGCCCATCATCACCTGGCAGGTAGGCGAGCTGGGCTGGCGGATGACCTGCCTGATATGGGGCGGGATAATGTTCGCCTGCTCGCCTTTCGCTTTATTGACCATCAAACAGAAGCGCCCCGAGTACTACGGACTTCTCCCCGACGGGGCGAAAACGGAAGCGGAAACGGACGTGGAAGGAATGATAGACCGGGGAGTCGAGTACGCTTCCGGGTTTCAGGAAATTGAATTTACCCTCCGGCAGGCAATGAGGACCCCCGCCTACTGGATGATAGTTATCGCTATGGCGGGTTACACGGCGGTCTTCGGCGGCGTTACCGTTCACTGCATTCCTTTTCTGACCGATAGGGGAATCGAGGCGACCACCGCCGGGGCGATGATGGGAATGATGGTCTTTTTCACCGTGCCGGCAAGGTTCCTCGGTGGAGTTATTGCCGACAGGGTGAGCAAAAACCGGATGCCGTTCCTGCTGGCGGGGTCGTTTCTCTTTCAGGCTGCCGGTATCGGCGCCTTTTGCCTGAGCCCATCTATAGCTACGGTATATGTTATGCTCATCCTTTACGGCTTCGGCAGCGGCGCCTCCACACCCCTCTATCTTTTAATCCTGGCACGATTCTTCGGGCGTAAAGCCTACGGGTCGATTCACGGCAGCACCAACCTTATCCGGGCGCCGATACAGTTTGCATCTCCCATTTACGCCGGGTGGGTCTATGACACCACCGGCAGCTATATGACCGCTTTTGTAGTATTCGCCGCGACCGCCGCCCTCGCCACAATCGTAATGTGCTTCGCCCGCCCGCCAAAAACCCCCGAAAACATCACAGATGTAAGACAGTTTGTGTGATAGGGGGAATAAAGCCCTTGTTATTGACGGCTAATTAGAAAGCTAAAGGGCAATGTGTTAAAATACCAAGTAGACGATATACAATAGTATTAATATGTCGTACGTTATCATTGACAAATTTTAGTATGTCTGTTAGTGTGATGAGCATCTGTGAACAGTGACCATCTAGCAATTCAAATGGAGGTGGTAAAATGGTAGAGCCAATGGATATGTATTCTGACCAATTTATGGTAACAACTACTGCATATGGTGCAAATCTATCATTCTATCTGAATACACCGCATCCAGAACAAGCTAAAACCATACCTGCTGAAAGAATCGCTACAATCAGAATGAGTAATGAACATCTTAAAGTAATGGCAATGATAATGGTAAGACAGATCAAAAGAATGGAATCCGAGACCGGAATAAAGATTCCAATAGATAACCGTGTCCTTAATGGGCTTGGCCTTTCTCCAGAAGATTGGGAAGACTTCTGGCACTAATAAGATTTATTTACGACCGAGATTGGAGATTGAAAATGATGAGTGGAAATGCACTATTCGTATACAGTACTAGTTTTTCTCCTGAATCCAACCCAGTCAACGTTGGAACGAGCATTCGATTAATTAGCACCATAGGAATGTTGACAATTGGAGAAGGTACATTAGTAACTGATGAATACAAGTTAAAGGAAGCCCTGACTGCTGAAGTAAAAGTGGAGGATGGGCAATATATAGTAGTTGAATATAGGACAGATGAATATGGAATCGGTGGCTCTCGAAAAGAAGCTCAACAAGACCTCCTTCACTCATTAGTTGATTATCTTACATCTTTAGAAAGAAGAGAAGACAGACTTGGTAATAGAGAACTCGTTAACCTACAGACTCTTAGAAATATGTTAGTTAAATAAATGGATAATCGAGAGATTAGAAGTACCTTGGTAAATAAGCTCGATGCAATAGAAGATAGAGCAGGTCACCATATATATTATTGGATAAATTTTGATGGTCGCGAATACAGAGTCGGGAAAATGTCTCACAGCGCCCGCGGGCAAGCATCTGACCATATAATTATTGACACTGCAAGAAGGTTAAAATTAACAAAGAAAGAATTCCTTGATTTAGTTGAATGCACAATAGACAAGAACATGCATGAAGATATTTGGAAAGAGAGAAGCAACTAATTAGAAATTAACGAGGGGTTATTATTTAGAGTGGTCAAATAATAAGAGGGAGCTAAATAGCTCCCTCTTATTTTGTTAATTGACAACCTCCCTAAAAGGTAATAGTATTCGGTTTACCATTATTAAAAGGAGGTTGTTATGGGACTTATAGGAATCATAGGCATCATTGCGGGCATTCTTGCCATCATCGCCGGGATTATGGTCATAGTCAGGCCCAAGGTACTGAACTGGGTAATCAGCATATCCCTCATCCTGTTCGGCATTCTCGCCATTATAGCAGCCGTGAGTCTCGCCTGACTTCCGCACCCGCCACAAATTCCATTTGAACAATAAACGGAGGGGTTCATACATGTTTAAGATTGATGTTTTTTCCCATATCCTGCCGGAGAAGTACCTTGAGCTTTACCGGAAGAAGAGCCCGGCGGTGGACGACCAGGTGGAGGTAACCAACCGCGCCGTAATCAACCTCGAAACGCGGCTGCGGCTGATGGACCGCTACCCGGACGTGCTGGAGGTGCTGACCGTCTCCCAACCGCCCCTTGAAAAATTCGTCAAACCGGCGGACGCCGTCGAGCTGGCGAAAATAGCCAATGACGAGCTTGCCGAGCTGGTGGATAAATACCCGGACAAGTTCATCGCCGCCGTCGCCTGCCTGCCGATGAACGACGTTGACGCCGCCTTGGAAGAGACCGACCGGGCAATAAAGCAGCTCGGAATGAAGGGAGTCCAGATATACAGCAGGATAGCCGGTGAGACGCTCGACAATCCAAAATTCAGGCCTCTTTACGAGAAAATGGCAGGATATGACCTGCCGATATGGATTCACCCCACCACGGACAAGGAACTCGATAGCGGCGGCTTGCTCGGCTGGCCCTTTGAAACGGCGACGGCAATGTGGCGGCTGGTAATGGCGGAGATTTTCAACGAGTTCCCGAATATCAAGTTCATCACCCACCACTGCGGCAGCATGATTCCCACCTTCTCGAAACGCCTGAAATGGCTGATGTACCCCTCGAGAATCCCTCCCACGCTCAAGAACCCCGTCGAGCACTTCCGCAAATTCTACAATGACACCGCATTATACGGGCATACCGCGGGACTGATGTGCGCCCACGAGTTCTTCGGCACCGACCACCTGCTCTTCGGCACCGATGCTCCTCTGGGACCCAAGTTCGGGCTTACCCAGGACACGATAGAATCAATCGAGCGGATGGATATTACCGAGGCTGAAAAAGAGCAGATACTCGTCAAAAACGCCGTCGAACTGCTGGCGCTGGCATTCTAATCTAATTGATTTTTTTATTGTAACCCTCCCCCTTGTATTCCCCCTCCCTTCGATAAGGGAGGGGGAAATATTTTTTATAAGAGGGACGAAGCCCCTCTTTAACACCCCTTTTCACTTGCGGAGCAGTTTTTCAAAAAGACAGGGGGGAACTGAACTGTCCCCCCCCCTTTTTATCCGGCACGTTCGGTCACAATTCCAGTGTTACCTTGCTTTCCTCATACGAAAGCCGCTCCATAGTGAAACCAAGTCGGTGGGCAAGATTTATCATCTTCCGGTTGTCATTCAGGACAATGCCGTAGATACTCTTAAGCCCTTTCTCCCGGGCAACGCCTATCAGCACATCGGAAAGCTTGAGCCCCAGACCATTATTCTGGAAATCGTCGGCAACCAGTACGGCGAACTCCCCGGTCTGGCCGTGCTCGATGATTATCCGCCCCACTCCGACGTTTCTTCTTTTTCCATCGGCAGTGTATTCGGCAATGATAGCCATCTCGCGGTCGTAATCAACATTACAGAACCTGCTCAGCATATCTTGGGTAATTTCTTTGATTACCTGGAAGAACCTGAACCGGGATGATTCAGGAGACAGACCGGCAATCAGTTCCTTTTCCAGCGGCTCGTCCTCAGGCCTGATAGGACGCAAAATCACCGTCCTTCCATCACGGCAACTCCAGGGCTGGATATACTTTGTCGGATAAGGGGATATTATCGGGTGCTCAATCACTCCATCAAGTTGTCCGTTTTCTTCCGCTTCAACAGTGAGAATACCAGCACCAGCTAAATCAATATCTTTCTGCACAGCCATACGACACCTCCGTTTTCCGTCTTCAATCCCTGACTAATCAGGTTCACTGTCCAAATCTGCTTCTTCAGCCGCTTTCAGAATAACCCGCAGCACTTTATCAAATGCCTCGAGGTCCTCAAGTGTCATCTTCTCCATTATCATCTCCCAGCGGTCCCGGCTGGACTCCCACAAACGTCCGACCCAATACCTTCCCTCATCGGTTAATGAGCAGACCACCACCCTTCTATCCTCGCTGCCGTGCTCTCTGAGCAACAGCCCCTTCTTAACAAGACGATTGGTTATACCGGTCATTGCGGCAATACTGACTCCCGCTTGAGATGCTAATTCCCCAATACGGATAGGTCCGTTTACCTGCAGAAGGAGCATTATTTTGAACTGGAGCATGGTTAGCTCAAGCTTCAACCACTCGTCAGGTATGGGAGGTCTCACGATAGGAAACAGCTTCATCTCAAGCTCCAGGTTACTCTTCACCAGATTTTCTCTGCTTTGTTTCATCATCGTATAACATCCCAGGAAATCAAATATTATTGGTAATGTATATAATATATCTTAAATATATTATATATGAGATATATATTATTGTCAATATTAAATGGCAAAATTATTTATTCGAATGATTGACAGGTCTGGTTCATTGTCGTATTCTTTTATGGCTTTCGTTTTAACCTCTATCATCTCTATTTCATAAGTCCTGAAAGGAGGAACATTTAATGCAAGGTCGAACTGCCATAGGGAAAATTTTGAAGATGGAGGGTGTGGAGTTTATCAGCGGTTTCCCGATGAACCCGGTAATCGAAGGGGCAGCCGAGGAAGGCATCAGGTCGATAATGGCCAGGAACGAGCGGGTAGGTGTCGGTATCGCCGACGGCTATACCCGGGTCTCAAACGGCCGGAAAAACGGCGTCTGCGCCATGCAGTCCGGTCCGGGAGTTGAAAACGCCTTCTCCGGCGTCGCCCAGGCTTTCAGCGAGTCGGTGCCGATTCTCATACTCCCTGGTGGGAATGCACGCCGCCGGATGCTGCCGCCCAATTTTGTTTCATCGAAAAACTACGAGAGAATCACCAAGTGGTCGGACATGATAAACTTCGCCGACCGGATACCCGAGATGATGAGGCGCGCCTTCACCTACCTCAGGACAGGGCGGCCCGGCCCGGTGCTGCTCGAAGTCCCGATGGATGTCGCCATGGAACAGTTTGACGACGCAATGTTCCAGTACAAGCCGGTAAAAGCCACAAAGTCCGCCGCAGACCCCGATGACGTTAAGGCGGTGGCAAAGGCGCTGATAGCGGCAGAGAGCCCGGTTATCCGCGCCGGTATCGGCGTCTTATATGCCGAGGCCTGGGACGAGCTTGTCGAGCTTGCCGAGCTGCTCCAGATTCCTGTGTACACCACGATGAACGGCAAGAGCGCCTTCCCCGAAGACCACCCGCTTGCCCTCGGTGCCGGCGGAAACAGCTATTCGAAGATGATAAGACACTTCACAAATAAGACCGACCTTGTATTCGCCATCGGCTCGAGCTGCACAAAGGGCGGTTTTACATTTACCATCCCCGACGGTAAGAGGATTATACAGTGCACCGTAGACGAACGCGATATTAACAAGGACTACCTTCTCGAGCACGCCATCGTAGGGGACGCCAAACTGGTGCTGCGGCAGCTCATAGATGAGATTAAAGCACAGGCCGGTCCCCAGGGTAAAAAGAACGATGCGGTTGCCAGGGAGATTAAAGCGGTTAAAGACGAGTGGCTGCAGGAATGGATGCCGAAGCTGACCTCCGACGAAGTCCCGATTAATCCCTACCGGGTAATCCGGGATATGATGCAGACACTGGACAGAAAAGAAACAATCATTACTCACGATTCCGGCAGTCCGCGTGACTCACTGGTCCCGTTCTGGGAAGCCCTTGTCCCCAATAGCTATATCGGCTGGGGAAAAACAACCACCCTGGGCGGCTCGCTCGGCTTCTCAATGGGGGCAAAGCTGGCCAAACCGGAGAAAACGACGGTAGCCTTTATGGGCAACGCCGCCTTCGGTATGGTGGGTATGGACTTCGAGACGGCAGTAAGAGAAAACATCCCTATCCTGGTCGTCCTGATAAATAACTCCCTGCTCGGCGGCTATACGAAATTCCACCCGGTAGCTTCCGAAAAATACAACCTCAACCGCCAGAGCGGAGAATACTCTAAGGTCGCCGAGGGACTGGGCGGCTACTCAGAGAAAGTGGAGAAGCCGGACGATATTATCCCGGCACTCCAGAGAGCCAAGAAAGCGGTCGACTCCGGGCAGGCAGCCCTTCTGGAAATCATCACCCGCGAGGAAACCGCCTTCTCGATGTACCAGTAGATTTTTACCGAAACACAATTATTAACGGGTGGCTGGCTGATACCAGCCACCCGTTTTTTACTAAATCCCACTTTGTCCCCCTTTAGGTCTTGCCCCAAGAGTCGTGCATCCATGTCACCCTGAGCATAGCGAAGGGTCTCGGGGTGGTGGCTATTATACATTACCTGCCCTACCCCGAGATTCTTCGTCATCCCGATTCTATCGGGATTCCTCAGAATGACATTTAAGGCAAAGCCCCCCTTACAAAAGGGTGGATTTTAATTATTTTTTCAGGGCGTAGGCGATAACATCGCCGACATTTGTCCCGGTGTTGCCGGTTACGATAAGAGAGCCGCCGGTTTCCTTCAGAAGTGTGTTGCTGTCATACCTCTCCAGGTATGATTTCACCTCTATCCCTCTGCCCTCGGCGGCAGCCAGGGAAGTGTTGTCAACGATGGCTCCGGCAACATCGGGCAGGTAGTCCGAGCCGTCCGTTCCGACACTGGCGACTGCCCATTCCCCCGGATATCCCCTCATTTCCAGCATCGATACGGCGGCATAGTGCTGGTTCCTGCCCCCCCTGCCGGGCGCATCGGGCAACTTCGGGGTCGTCTCGCCGCCGATAAGGATTAAATCGTAGCCGGTATATTTCCCCTCCAGTATCTCTTCCGCCCTGAGACGGGCGGCTTCCGAGGTGTCCCCCTTTTGCTCGGCGGTGACTATGCGAGGAGTAAAGCCAAGCCCGGCTGCCTCTTCCGCCATAGCCTCCAGAGCCAGCCGGTTATCCCCGATTATATAGTTGTGACAGTTGCCCAGAGTTTTCGGGGTCTCCGCCACCTCACCCCGGCAACCGCTCATCAGATAACCGGCAACATCCTCCGGCACCTTCGACAACAGGTCATATTTTTCCAGCACACTGTAAGCATCTGAAAAAGTGGACGGGTCCGGGCAGGTCTGACCGGAGGCGATGACATCGAGGTCGTTACCTATCACGTCGGATAATATCAGTGAAACGACGGTCGCCGGGGAAAAATATTGCCCCAGACCTCCCCCCTTTGTCCTTGACAGGTGTTTTCTTATCGAGTTTATTTCGTGTATATCGGCACCGCTGCTAAGCAGCAGTTCCGTTACCCTCTGCTTGTCTTCCAGACTCACCCGTTCGACCGGACAGGGCATTAAGGCAGAGCCTCCGCCGGAAATGAGACACAGCACGAGGTCATTCTCACCTATAGCGTAATCGTCTTTCAGGGCAAGCATCTGCCTGACGCCTTCGAGACCGCCCATATCCGGCACCGGATGACCGGCTTCCACTATTTTAATTTTGCCCGTCCGGTAATCGCTGCTCCGGCAGTTACAGTTAACGACCCCGGCCGAGATATTGTCCGGCAAAACTATGCTTTCCAGCGTCTCCGCCATCAGAGCGGACGCTTTACCGCCTCCGATAACGAAGAGCCTCCCCTCAGCCAAAGAAAAGGTAAAATCATCTACTTTCAAAATCCGCCGAGCCGGGTCGTAGCCGACGGTGGACTCCAGAATAGCCGGAGGAAGGACCGCTTCAATACCGACTTCGACAATATCAAGGACCTGCTTTCTCAGCCCGGTTGCGGAAAGCTCGTTTTTGTTTTTTATAATCATTTCTCGGGTCTGCTATTCGCCTTCCCTCTCGATAGTAACCACGGTGCCCGATGCTACCTGCCTGAACACGGCGGCATCGCCGGTAACCCTGCCGAAGACAGTGACGGCGCTTGCCGGGCGGACTTCATCTCCCCGGCTGGCCGGAGTCGGGCCGAAGAAGATGCAGAAGGCATTACCCGGAGGCCAGTAGCCGAGGTCTCCGACGCTTACCACTTCCTGTCCGTTCTCAAGCCCGAGATTGAGAGGAATCGAAAAATATATTTCATCTCCCCAGAGATTAGCACTGCCCTCGATTGGCAAAGCGTCCCATATTGCCTGGGCCGCTTCCGTGTCATTCAGCCCGGCTACCGCTTCGACGGGGGAAGCTTTTATCCTGATTGTTTTCCCCATACTTCATCTCCCTCCTGACCGACTAACATAGACGATTTTCCCAGATTATACGCCCACTGTCAAAAAGCAATCCATCCTTAAAAATGCTGCGCGGTACTATTGCTGCTTTTATTTACGTTTGGTTGAATAGGATGCTCTCCCCCCGCCTGCCAAAGTCCCGATGAAATCGGGACGGCGAGCAGGCCTTTATCCCCCTCTCAAACAGTCCCCTGCATTGGGGTGCAATTGTTCGCCTGTTTGAGAGGGGTCAGGGGTGGGGTAAGAAGTACCAACCGAATGCGAATAGAACCCTATCAATTCACACTTGACAAAGAGTCGGCGAGAATACATACTTCAATATCAAACAGTTAAACAACCCGGCTATCCCGGCATGGGAAACAAAACGCCCCGCGAGAGCCGAAGAGCAACCAACTGGCTTAAAAGGGTAAACACTTGCCCGCTACCAGACCGGAACACCGGACTATAGAGAACAACAAAAGGGAGGAAGCCAATGACGGCAAAAAATGGTACCGTTGACGTTGAAAAACTGACCGATTTTACAGTCAGGGCGCTGAGAAAAGCAGGCGTCCCGGAAGAAGATGCCCGGATAACCGCCAATATACTTGTAGCTACCGACTTAAGAGGCATAGACTCTCACGGAGTCGGTCACTTGGCAATGTACGCCATGGGCGTAAAGGAAGGACGCATCAATCCCAACCCGAAGACGGAAATCATCAGCCAGGCACCGTCCACGGCTATTATGGACGGCGACCGCGGACTTGGCTTTGTCGTCGGCTACCGGGCAATGACGGAAGCGATGCGCCGGGCGGAGGAAACCGGTTCCGGCTTCGTCACCGTCCGTAACAGCAGCCACTTCGGCGCCGGCGGCAACTACTCAATGATGGCTTTACCCTGGGATATGATTGGCATATCAATGACTCAGGGCGGCAAGGGCATGGTGGCTCCGGGGTCCGTCGGTCGGGGGATTAACATCAACGTGATAAGCATCGCCATTCCGGCAAAGGACGAAGCCCCGTTCGTCCTCGACATGGCAACCACCGTGGTAGCCGCCGGAAAGGTGGAGATAGCCAACAGAGAAGGTAAACCGTTGCCGGTTGGCTGGTCGGTCGACTCCGAAGGGAAACCAGTCACCGAACCGAAAAAACACTACGAGGACGGCGCCCTGCTGCCACTGGGCGGAACGCCTCAAACGGGAAGCTACAAGGGCTTCGGGCTGGCGCTGGCGGTGGATATCCTCTGCGGCGTCCTCTCCGGCTCCCCGCCAACCACTCAAATGGCAGGCAATCACTTCTTCGGCGCCCTCCGTATCAGCGGTTTCATGCCCGCCGACCAGTTTAAGAAACTGCTGGACGAAAAGATGAAGGAATACAAGT